>NZ_RCVK01000325.1:0-16765 GCF_003667485.1 Micromonospora sp. BL1 | reverse complement strand
GGGTCAGCGGAGGGTGGAGATGGAGAAGAGGGCGCCGGACGGGTCGCGTAGGGCGGCGCTGCGGCCGGCCGGGTTGTCGCGCGGCGGGACGAGGATGGTGCCGCCCAGCTCGGCGGCCCGGGCGGCGGTGGCGTCGGCGTCCTCCACCGCGAAGTAGACCGCCCAGTACGCGGGCAGGTCCGCCGGCATCGGCTCGGCCCGGGGCAGCATCCCGGCTACGATCCGGGCCCCGCAGCGCCACCCGGTGTACGCGACCGGTCCGGCCGGACGCTCCTCCGGATGCCAGCCGAAGACCAGCGCGTAGAACTCCTTCGCACTGTCGGGGTCGGGGGTGACCAGCTCGTTCCAGCACATCGCGCCCGGTGCGTTGTACAGCTCGGCCCCGCGCATCGCCATCGGCTGCCACACGCTGAACACCGCGCCGGCCGGGTCGGCGAGCACCGCCATCCGGCCCTGCTGGGCGACGTCGAACGGGGAGACGACCACCTGCCCGCCGGCCGCCTCGACCCGGGTGGCGACCAGGTCGGCGTCGTCGGTCGCCACGTACGTGGACCAGACCGGCACCTGGTCCGGCGTGCCGGGTGGCCCGGCCCCGGCGACCGCCTTGCCGTCCTTGCGGAAGACGGTGTAGCCGCCGGCGTCCGGTTCGGGGGAGATCTCCCCGGTCCAGCCGAACAGCTCGGGGTAGAACCGTCGTGCGTCGTCCAGACCGGGCGTGGCCAGGTCGGTCCAGCAGGGCGTGCCGGGCTCGACGCCGTTCACGGTGACCCCTCTCGCCGGGGGCGGCTCCGCTCGCCCGCCCTGTCGGCATCGTGGCACCGCCGGGTCGGCCACCGGGCCGGAACCGGACAAAAGGTCAGCTGAAGCGGCGGCCCTCGTCCCGCCGGTACGCCCAGCCGGCCGCCGCGGCGAGCACGAGCACCCAGACCGCGAGCATCACCAGCGCCCGGGTGTCCGGCCGGAAGTCGGTGACCGCCGCCCAGAGCAGTTCCACGGCGCCCCGGGTCGGCAGGTAGGGGGCGATCGCCTTGATGAAGCCGGGCGCGTCGTCCGGCCCGGAGAGCAGGCCGCCGCCGAACGCGAGCGGGAAGAAGATCACCTGCGCCACCACGATCGCGGCCTTGCTCGGCAGCGAGTAGCCGATCGTCAGGCCGAGCAGCGTGAACGGCACCGAGATCACGGCGACCGCGCCGAGCCCGAGCAGGAACTGGAGCGCGCCGACCCGCGCCTCGGTGGCGACCGCCGCGATCACCACCACCGGGATCATCGACACGTACGTGAGCACCAGCCCGGCCAGGATCCGCCCGGCCAGCCGCGGCGCCGGTCCGGCCGGCAGCGTCCGGGTGTACGGGTTCCAGGGCTGGTCGCGGTCCTCGGCGACACCCACGCCGTACTGGAAGATGTTGGCGCTCATCACCGCGAAGGTCACCATGGCGGCGGTGGCGTAGGTGGCGCCGGCCGGGTCGTCGCCGGCGAACGGCACCACGAAGAACAGCATGGCGGCGGCGGGGAAGAACGCGCTGCCGACCACAGCCACCGGGATCCGGATGATCTCCAGGAGCTGGTAGCGGGCGTGGACGAGGGCGAGCGGCACGGCGGTCTCCTAGACGGGGGTGGGCGCGGGCCGGTCGTCGGCCGTGATGGCGAGGAACGCCTCCTCCAGCGAGGTGGGCCGGACCTCCAGGTCGCGGAACGCCACCCCGGCGGTGACCAGGTCGCGGACGAGCTGGTCGGCGTCGGTGGTGAGCAGGTGCACGCGCCCGTCGGCGCGTTCGGTGGCGACCACGCCCGGCAGCGCCGGCAGGTCGTCGGCGACCAGGCTGACCCGGCGTACGCCGACGATCCCGCGGATCGCCGCCACCGAGTCGTCGGCGAGCACCCGCCCGTGGCCGATCACCACCACCCGCTGCGCGAGCGCCTCCACCTCCTCCAGGTAGTGGCTGCTCAGCAGCACGGTGCCGCCGTCGGCGTGGAAGCCGCGGATCGCGTCCCAGAGCGCGTGTCGCGCCTCCACGTCGAGGCCGGTGGTCGGCTCGTCGAGCACCACCAGCCGGGGACGGCCGACGAACGCCAGCGCCACGGCGAGCCGGCGACGCTGGCCGCCGGAGAGGCCGCCGGTCTGGCGGCGTACCTGGTCGGCGAGGCCGAACCGGTCGAGCAGCTCGCCGCGCGGCACCGGGTCGGGGAAGTGCGCGGAGACGAAGTCGACCACCTCGCCGACCCGCAGCGTGCCGGGCAGGCCGGTCTCCTGCGGGGTGACGCCGAGCTGCCGCCGGCTCGCCGGGTCGCGCGGGTCGCCGCCGCACAGCTCGACCCGGCCGGCGGTGGGGCGGCGCAGCCCGACCAGCAGGTTGATCAGCGTGCTCTTGCCGGCGCCGTTCGGGCCGAGCAGGCCGACCAGCTCCCCGGACCGGACGGTCAGGTCGACCCGGTCCAGTGCCAGCACCTCGCCGTAGCGGCGGCTGACCTGTTCGGCGCGGGCCAGGATCATCGGCGATCTCCTCCGGCGGGGGACGGTGCATCCCCTGTCTACCGTGCGTGCGCCGGCCGCGGTGTCCCCTGACCGGGTGCTCGTATCCCCTAGTCTGGTGGCGCCGTCGACGACGGTGGAAGTTCCAACCGGACACTGGGGAGGGTCCGTGACCAGTCCGAGCAGGAATCTCGACGTCCAGCCGGAGGCGTTGACGGCGTTCGCCGCCGCCTCCCGGGACCGGGCCGGCCGGTTCCGTGAGCTGCACCGGGCGTTCCGCGACGGCCACGTGGCCCGGCACTCCTTCGGCGTGATGCCCGCGTCGTTCAGCCTCGCCGCCGCGTACGAGCAGCAGTTCGAGGCGTGCCTGGAAGGGCTGGCGGACGGCGCCGAGGTGATGGCCGACGTCGCCGAAGGGCTCGACGACACCGCGGACGCCTACACCGGTACGGACGTGGCGAACACCGACATGTTCAAGCCAGGCGTCTGAGGGGGCGGGATGAGCACCGAGGCGCTGCAGCGCAACAAGACCTACTTCGAGCAGATCGTGTCGGGCACGCCCGACCCGTTCAAGCCGCTGTCGAACGCGGTGCTGTGGCCGTTCGAGCAACTGCTGGAACTGGTCGCCGGTGAGCCGGACGACCTGATGCGGGCGGCCCAGCTCGCGCTGACCACGGGCGAGGCGGTCCGGCGGATCGCGGGGGACCAGGTCGCCGACCGGGCCCGGCTGCGCGGCGCCTGGGACGGCGACGCGGCGGACAAGTTCCACGCCTCGATGGAGTCGGTCGAGGAGGCGATCGAGGAGCTGGCGAAAGGGCTGGACGGCACCAAGGAGGTGCTGGTCGACGCGGCGAACGCCGCTGTGGACGCCTTCAACCTGCTGGTGGAGCTGATTCTGGAGTTCCTGCTCTGGTTCCTGACCGAGGTCATCATCGCCGCGGTGGCGGCTGTGCTGAGCGCCGGTGTGACACTGGCGGCCACCGTGGTGCGCGTGCTGGCCCGGCTGGCCACCACCGTCGGCCGCATGGTCAAGATCGTGGCCCGGTTCGCGGAGATCCTCACCAAGCTGGTCGCCAAGCTGGAGAAGGTCGCCGAGTTGCTCATGCGCTACCGCCGCGTGGTGCTGGAGCTGCGGCAGGCCAAGAAGGCGTACCGGGCGTGGAACAAGTCCGGCTACACCAAGGAGGCGTTCGCGTTCAAGATCAAACGCGCTGCGATCCTCTTCCCCGGCAAGTTCGCCATCAACCAGGCGTCCCCGGTGAACATCCCCGGCATCGGCGGCGCCCTGCTCGACACCGGGATGGGCCTGCACGACGTCTCCGACGGGCGCAAGGACCGCAACTACCTGGTGGACGGCACGTACCGCGAGGATCTGGGCCCGTACACCAAGGGCGTGCAGAACGTGTTCGACTCGATCGTGAACTGAGAGGCAGCAATGACGTTCCCGGCCCTGGACCGGATCGAGGCGCTGGCCCGCAACCTGGACGGGTGGCAGCGCGAACTCGGCGCGCGGATGGCCGAACTGGAGCAGAGCAGCGCCCAGGGGGTGAGCGACTCCGGCCTGGTCACCGTCGTGGCCGCCGCCGACGGCAAGATCCTCTCCACCGACATCAACGCGCGTGCCATGCGCTTCGACTCGTACACGCTCGCCGAGGAGATCACCTCGGCGGCGAACCGGGCGCAGGAGGCCGCCGCCGCCCGCGTACGCGAGATCGTCGGCGAGGTGATGGGCGACGCCCCGGCCGCGGAGCGCCGCGCCGACGACGGCTACGGCCACGACCGATACTGAGCCGATGGACGAGACCAGATACCGCGATCCGATCGACCGGCTCGTCGAGCCGGGCGAGCGCGTGCTGGCCCACGCCAAGGCGGACGTCGGCCAGGGGCTCGCTCCGGCGCCACCGCCCGAGCCGGAGTCCACAGTCGCGCCGGGCCGGCGGACGGTCGGCTCGGTGCTGCTCAACGTGCTGCTGCCACTGGCCACCTGGGACCGTGGCGATCGCCTGGTCGACGCGATCGGCTGGGGGATCGCCGGGCGCGGCGCCCCCGGCTCGGCCGCCTCCCGCCTGCACCGCGCGCTCCGTCCGCCCCGGCCCGACCTCCAGGTCCGGGAGACGCTGCTCGCGGTCACCGACCGGCGGCTGGTGGTCTGCCGTACCGGCGGGGTCAAGCTGCTGGCCGGGCGCGAGGCCGAGGAACGCGCGCTGGCCGAGACCTCGGTGGCGTGGTCGGCCACCCGGGCGGAGATCGCCTCCGCGCGGGTGGGCTGGCACCGGCTCAACCCGAAGCGGCTGCGGATCGACTTCACCGACGGTTCCTGGCTGTCGTTCACCGTGCCGATCGCCGAGTCCGGCCGGCCGCTGCGCGAGGTCGCCGCCGCGTTGTCCGCCTGACGGATCCGCCCGCCCGGGCCGCGGCCGGGCCGCAGCCGCCCGCCCGCGTCAGGCCGTCAGTGGCGCGGGCAGCGGCTCGCTGTGCAGCACGGCCAGGCGGGAGACCGCCCGGGTCAGCACCACGTAGAGGCGGTGCAGCCCGCGCGGCTCGGCGGCCACGATCGCGGCCGGCTCGACGACCACCACGTGGTCGTACTCCAGGCCCTTGACCAGCGTCGCCGGGACCACTGTGACGCGCGCAGCGGCCTCGACATCGTCGGCGGTCGCGGTCTCGACGCCCGCGTCGGCGAGCGCCGCGCGGAGCCGGTCGACCGCGTCGTCGGCGGCGATCACACCGACCGAGCCGTCGTGCGCGAGCGCCGCCCGCACCTCGGCCACCGTCGCGGCCGTCAGGTCGTCGGCGGTACGCACGTCCAGCGCGCCGTCGTTGCGCAGCGACCGGGCCGGGGGTACGTCGACGGCGAGCGCCGGCAGCAGCCGGTTCGCGAACGCCACCACCGCGGCGGGCACCCGGAAGCCCACGCTCAGCGGCACCACAGCGGCGTCCGGCTTGCCCAGGTGGGCCAGGGACTCCCGCCAGTCGGTCGCCGCCCAGGGCGCGGTGCCCTGGGCCAGGTCGCCGAGCAGCGTGATTGAGCCGTGCTCGCTGCGCCGGGCGATGGCGCGGCACTGCATCGGGGAGAGGTCCTGCGCCTCGTCGACCACCACGTGCCCGAAGCCGGCGGGCCGTTCCAGCAGCCCGGCCACCTCGTCGATGAGCACCGCGTCGGCGGCGGTCCACCGGGTCGCCTTCGCGGTGCGGGCGACAGTGCCGGACCGGAACAACTCCTGTTCCTCGGGCGTGAGCAGGCCGTCCGCGGCGGCGGCCAGCGCGTCCGCGTCGGTACGCAGCCGGTGCAGCAGCCCGTCGGGCGTGAGCGCCGGCCAGACCGCGTCGAGCAGGTCGGTGACCGGCTTGATCCGGCTCATCCGGCGTAGCCAGGCGTCGCTCGGCGACTCCGCCCGGCGGGCCTCGGCCTGGCGTTGCAGCAGTCCCACCACCCGTGCCCGGACCCGCTCCCGGCCGGTCGCGTAGGGCAGCCCCTGCTGGCGGGTCTCGGTGACCAGCCGGTGCAGCGGGTCGAGCCCGATCCGCCACCGGTACGAGCCGTCCGACACCATGATCGGCTCGGTCGGCGTACCGATGTGGGCGTCGACAGCCCGGCGCAGCACCTCGGCCATCCGGACGTCGTGCTTGAGCGCGGCGGCGGCCGGGTCGTCGACCGCGCGGACCGGCACGCGCGCGACCAGGTCCTCCACAGTGGCCTGCTCGACCTCGACCTCGCCGAGCGCGGGCAGCACCGCCGCGATGTACGACAGGAACGCCCGGTTCGGCCCGACGATCAGCACGCCCGAGCGGCGCAGCCGTTCCCGGTGCAGATAGAGCAGGTACGCGGCGCGGTGCAGCCCGACCGCCGTCTTTCCGGTGCCCGGCGCGCCCTGCACGCAGATCGAGTCGGCCAGGTCGGCCCGGACCAGCTCGTCCTGCTCCGGCTGGATGGTGGCGACGATGTCGCGCATCGGGCCGACGCGGGGGCGCTCGATCTCGGCGGTGAGGATGCGGCTCGCGGTGCCGAGTTCCTCGCCCCGGTCGAGGTGCTCGTCCTCGAAGCTGGTCAGCGTCCCGGCGCTGAACCCGAACCGGCGGCGTACGGCGACGCCCTGCGGGTCGCGCGCGCTGGCCCGGTAGAACGACCGCGAGACCGGGGCGCGCCAGTCCAGCACCAGCGGTTCGCCCAGCTCGTCGGTGACGTGCCGCCGCCCGACGTGGTACTCCCGCCCGGCGTGGTCCGGGTCCACCTCCCCGAAGTCGAGGCGGCCGAAGAACAGCGGGGTGGTCGGGTCGTCGGCCAGCTCCTTGACCCGCCGGGCCATGTGCCGGCCGAGCTGCTCGGCGGTGTACGAGTCACCGGCCACCTTGTCGCCGGTGGCGAAGAGCGCCTGGGCGCGTTCCCGCATCCGGGTCAGCGCGGCGCGGGAGGCGTAGAGGTGGGCGCGCTCGGCGGCCAGCTCGGCGTCGAGGCCGGGTGTGGCGTCAAGATCGGTTGCGGGCACGATGAACTCCGATGGCTCAACTGAGGCTCGCTCGCGTGTCCAGGGCGGTTGGCCTGCTCCCGGCGCGGGGACGTCCGCTGCGGTGCATGCTCACCGCGGCCGTCGGGCGGTCCTCCACGCTACGGGAGCACCGGCAGGTCGCGCCAACGAATTTCGTGGTGGCAGGCGATTCGCTCGACCCGCGGACGCGGGATCATTGAGGTATGACCGAGGCGCTTCCCGGCAGGAGCCGGGTGACGATCAGTGATCCGCAGGTGATGCGGGCGCTCGCTCACCCGGCCCGCATGGCGATCATGGAACATCTCGGCACGCTGGAGGGCGGTGCGACGGCCACCGAGTGCGCCGAGATCGCCGGGCTGTCGCCGAGCGCTACCAGCTACCACCTGCGCGAGCTGGCGAAGTTCGGGCTGGTCCGGCAGGCGCCGGGCCGGGGTGACGCCCGGGAGCGGGTGTGGCAGGCGGTGAACCCGTCGTATCACGTCGAGGTGGGGCCGGACGCCGACCCGGAGGCGCGTGCCGCCGAGGCGGCCCTGGTCGAGGCGCACATGGTCCGTGACGCCCAGCGGGTCCGGGAGTGGTTGCGCCGCGCGCCGGACGAGTCGCCGGAGTGGTACGCGGCGACCTGGTTCAGCGACAGCGTGCTGCTCATGACCGCCGAGGAGCTGACCGAGCTGAACCAGGCGGTCCAGGCGCTGATGGAGCCGTACCGGCGGCGGACCCGGACCGATCCGCCCGCCGGGGCCCGGCCGGTGGCGACGCAGTACCGGGCGATGCCTCTCGACTGACGGGTTGCGCACACCAGTTGTGAAGGATTACTTTCGAAGTATGTCTTTCACAACTGGTGAGTCGCGCTGGCCGGACGTCTGGCTCGCGGCCACCGCGCGCGGCATCTCCAGCTGCGGAGACTTCCTCGCCGCCGCCACGCTCACGCTCGCGCTCCAGTCCGCCGGCGCCGGCGGACTCGCCGTCTCCGGGCTGCTGCTCGCCGCGACGCTCCCGCTCGTGGTGCTCGCGCCGCTGACCGGCCGGCTCGCCGACCGGGTGGACAGCCGGGTGCTGCTCGTCGCCGCCGGTCTCGTCCAGGCCGCGGTCTGCCTGGCGCTCGCGTACGCCCGGGACCCGGTCCTGGTGATCGCGCTCGTGGCGCTGCTCGCGGCCGGGCTCGCGGTCACCCAGCCGGCCATCGCCGCGCTGGTGCCGGTGATGGTCCGGCCCGAGGACCTGCCCCGGGCGGGCGCGCTCAACCAGACCGCCGGGACGCTCGGCGCGCTCGCCGGCCCGGCGCTGGCCGGGCTGCTGGTCGGGCAGTTCGGCACCCGGGTGCCGCTGCTCGTCGACGCGTTCAGTTACCTCGCGCTGGTGGCGGCCGGGCTGCTCATCCGTACCCGCAGGGGAGGGCGCCGGATGCCGGCCGGCGTCGCGGCGGCGGTCGCGCCACCGTGGCGGCTGCGCCGCGACCCGCTGCTGACGATGATGGTCGCCAGCGTGGCGGCGGTGGTCGGCGCGGTCGGCGCGGTGAACGTGATCGAGGTCTTCTTCATCCGGGAGACGCTCGGCAGCAGCACCACCGTGTACGGCCTGGTCACCGGCTCCTGGACGCTCGGCATCGTGCTCGGCGCGTGGCTGTTCGCCCGGGTCGCCCGCCGGCTCGCCGACGACGGCGCGCTGCTCGGCGCCGGGCTGGTGCTGCTCGGTGGCTGCTGCCTGGCGGTGCTGGTCTCGGCGGCGGTGCCGTCGGCCTGGCTGCTCGTGCCGATCTGGCTGCTGGGCGGCGTGGCCAACGGAGGCAACAACGTCTTCGACCAGTTGCTGCTGGCGCGACGGGTGCCGGAGGCCGCCCGGGGCCGGGCGTTCGCGGTCTTCGGGGCGGCCGCTCAGGGCGCCGCGATGGGCGGCTACCTGGTGGGCGGCCTGCTGCTGGAGGTGGCCGGCCCGCGCGGGCTCGTCGCCGGCTGCGGCGTGGCCGGCCTGCTCGTGGTCGTGGCGCTGGCCTGGCCGGTGCGCCGGGCGGTACGCGCCGAGCGGGCCGCCGTCGCCCTCGCGGCCACGCCCGCCGCCGTCGCCGTGCCAGGCGGTTAGGTGCGGACTTCACCACTCGATCGGATCCCCCGGCGGCGAGGCCGGAGCCACGGCGATACGGTCGGGTCATGGCCGACCGCATCGCCCGCCCCCGCGTGGGGCACATCCAGTTCCTCAACTGCCTGCCCATCTACTGGGGGCTGATGCGGTCCGGCGCGCTCATCGACGTCGACCTGCACAAGGACTCGCCGGACCGGCTGAGCGCCGACCTGGTCGCCGGTGACCTGGACATCGGGCCGATCACGCTGGTGGAGTTCCTCAAGCACGCCGACGAACTGCTGCTCCTGCCCGACCTGGCGGTGGGCAGCGACGGGCCGGTGCTCTCGGTGAACGTGGTGTCCACCCGCCCGCTGGGCGAGCTGGACGGTTCCCGGGTGGCGCTCGGCTCCACCTCGCGTACCGGGGTGCTGCTGGCCCAGCTGCTGCTCGCCGAGCGGCACGGGGTGCGGCCGGAGTACTTCCGCTGCCCGCCGGACCTGACCCAGATGCTGCTGGAGGCCGACGCCGGGGTGCTCATCGGTGACGTGGCGCTGCGCGCGCTCTACGAGGCGCCGGCCAAGGGCCTCGAAGTGACCGACCTGGGGCAGGCGTGGCACGACTGGACCGGGCTGCCGATGGTGTTCGCCGTCTGGGCGGTACGCCGCGAGTTCGCCGCCGCCCACCCGGGCCTGGTCAAGGAGGTGCACGAGGCGTTCCTGCGCTCGCGTGACCTGTGCCTGGCCGAGCTGGACCAGGTGGCGGAGGCGGCGGCCCGCTGGGAGACGTTCGACGCGGCCACGCTCGCCACGTACTTCCGGGCGCTCGACTTCTCGCTGGGCGAGCGGCAGGTGGCCGGGCTGCGCGAGTTCGCCCGCCGCGCGGCCGCGTACGGGGAGGTGCCGGCGCTGCCGGCCGACGGCCCGGAGTTCTTCCAGGGCTGACCGCGCGCCGCGCGGCTCACCGCGCCGCGCGGCTCAGGGTGCCGGGCGCAGCAGCGCCTTGGTGATCCGTTCGCAGGCGTCCATGCCGTACTCCCAGCCGCCCTCGACGCCGAACGGGGTGCGCAGCATCACGCCCATCGTCCAGGTGTCACCGATGGCCAGGCAGTTGACGTGGTACTCCTCTTCCTTGTCCCGGTCGATCCACCCGTTCTTGATGGCGATCTTCTTCTGCTGGGCCGCCGGGAACGCCTTGCGGATGCCGAAGTCGCCGGGAGCGCGTACCAGGCGCATCTCGTTGAGCAGCCACTTGGTCCACTTCGGCCCGGCCGCGCGGCCGTCGTCGATGCACTGACCGAGGCGGGCGGTGTCCCGGGGGGACAGCTCGGTACGGCTCCAGCCGCCGTCGGAGGCGACCTCGCTGTCGGTCAGCTTGCAGATCGAGATCAGCCGCTCGATCGAGTCCGAGCCGCCGACGTTCTCGTAGAACTCCTGCGCCCTGGTGTTGTCGCTGTCCCGGATGATCTTCGTGGCGTCGGCCAGCTTCGCGTCGCTCGGCGTCTTGCCGTCCTCGGCGCTCAGGCGCAGGTAGTCGGCCACCACCCAGGACTTGATCAGGGACGCGGTGGTGCTCGTCTCGCCCATGTTCGACGAGCCGATGATCTTCCCGGTGCGCTTGTCCAGCACGGACCAGCCGTACCAGCCCTTGATCTTGAGGCTGTCCAGGTTCTTCGCCTCAAACGGCAGAGGTTCGAGGGACCGTGAGGGGGCGACCCGCGGTTTCGCGTTGCGGTCGACAGTCTGCTGCGCCGACCGCTCGCTCGTCGGCTCGGGATGCGAGTTCGCGGTGGCCTCCAGCGGCGAGCCGGGGATCACGCGCAGGGAGAGGCCGAGCAGGCCGACGAGGACCGCAGCGAGGGCGCTGAACGCGAGCGGGCGCCGATAGCTGCCGGGCCGACGCCGGGCACCGGCCATCAGAGCTTCCCGACCGGCTGTTGCGGCACCTTGAGCGCGGCGCCGGGCAGCGGCGTCACGAGCTGGGTGGCGACGGCGGCGCACATCTTCGCACCGTACGGCAGACCGGAGCGGCCCGGGTACCGCATCATCACGGCGAGACTCCACTTGTCGGTGAACGCCAGGCAGCTGACGTGCCAGTTGCCGTCGTAGGCGAGCTGGGTCCAGCCGTTCTTCATGTGCACCGGGCCCTGCGACTTGATCGTCGCCGGCAGGCCGTCGATGATGCCCCACCGGCCGCCGCCGGACCGCGCGCCCTGCTTGTTGACGCTGCCGGCCACCTTGGTCATCTCGCTGAGCAGCCACTTGGTCCACTTGGGCCCGGCGGCGCGGCCGTCGGCGATGCAGTCGCCGAGGCGGGCCGCGTCCCGCGGGGACATCTCGGTGAAGCTCCACCAGCCCTTGTAGTCGGGCACGTCGCCGGGCTTGGTGTCGGTCAGACCGCAGATCTGGATCGCGCGCGCGATGACCGGGTCCGGCTTGCCGCCGGGCTGGGGCCGGTAGGAGCCGCCCGCCGCCCGGTAGACCGCGTTCGCGCCGTCGTCGTCGCTGTCCCGGATCGCGAGGATCGCCGCCTTCTTGAGCCCGGCACTCGGCTGCTTGTCGCCGAGCTGGCGAAGGTAGTCCGCGACGATCCAGGCCTTGAGCATCGATTCGGTGGAGCTGGTCTGGTTCATGTTCTCCGCGCCGGTGACCGTGCCGGTCTCGCGGTCCATCAGGGCCCAGGAGAAGAACTCGCCCTTGAAGTTCACCGACACCGGGGCGTCGGCCAGCGTCGGGGCCGCCGGCGCGGTCGGTGCCGGCGCCGGGACCTGCTCGCCGCCGCCGATGCCGCCCACGCCGTCTCCGTCGGAGAACTTCGCGTACGCGGCCGGCACCAGCATGACGCCGCCGATGAGGACCGCCACGATGGCGAGCACCAAGGTCACGCGAGGTCGCATGAGTGGTGAGCTCCAGATGTCTGGCCGGGGGGACCGGCGCTTCCGCATGGGTTCGACTCGGTCGCCACTAGGCCGGGGGACGGTGGCCTGAACGGTGACGATCATGAAGCCGAACGGTTTGCCGGTCGGAAGTCTACTTCCGGACAGCTCTGATGCCAGGTCTCGACACCCGTGACTTTGCCGGGTGGGCGGGATATTGAGGCGCTTTGCCATCATTGGGGGATTTCTTCTATTCGAAGTGATCGACATCACAGCTACCAGGGCCGATGGCGGCGCGCGCATGGCCGGTGACGCGAGGTGGTACCCGAAACCTGTTACACCCTCTGGTGTCATTCGTGCCGAGCTGTAACACTGGCTGCATGTATGGCAACGACTTCGCCCCGCCGGAGGACGCTCCGGGCGGCGGCCTGCTCGGCGAGGTGGAGGCGGCGGAGGCCGCGCTGCGCGAGGCGGCGGCGCGGGCCCGGCGTGGCGGCGCGGCCCCGGACGAGGACGTCGAGGCGTACTTCGCCGACGTCATCAACGCGGACCAGAAGATCGAGCCCCGCGACTGGATGCCCGAGGCGTACCGCCGGACGCTGATCCGGCAGATCGCCCAGCACGCCCACTCCGAGATCATCGGCATGCAGCCGGAGGGCAACTGGATCAGCCGGGCGCCCTCGCTCAAGCGCAAGGCGATCCTGCTCGCCAAGGTGCAGGACGAGGCCGGTCACGGCCTCTACCTCTACGCGGCCGCCGAGACGCTCGGCATCAGCCGCGACGAGCTGGTGGACCTGCTGCTCGACGGACGGCAGAAGTACAGCTCGATCTTCAACTACCCGACCCTCACCTGGGCCGACGTGGGCGCGATCGGCTGGCTCGTGGACGGCGCGGCGATCGTCAACCAGGTGCCGCTGTGCCGCTGCTCGTACGGTCCGTACGCGCGGGCGATGATCCGGGTCTGCAAGGAGGAGTCGTTCCACCAGCGGCAGGGCTACGAGATCCTGCACACGCTGGCGCACGGCACCCCGGCGCAGAAGGCGATGGCCCAGGACGCGGTGGACCGCTGGTGGTACCCGTCACTGGCCATGTTCGGCCCGCCGGACGGCGACTCGACGCACAGCGCGCAGTCCATGGCCTGGAAGATCAAGCGCTTCTCCAACGACGAGCTGCGCCAGCGCTTCGTGGACATGTGCGTCGGCCAGGCGGAGGTGCTCGGCCTCACCCTCCCCGACCCGGACCTGCGCTGGAACGACGAACGGCAGGCGTACGACTACACCCAGCCCGACTACGACGAGCTGATGCGGGTGATCAAGGGCAACGGGCCGTGCAACCGGGAGCGCATGGCGCACCGGCGCAAGGCGCACGCCGACGGCGCGTGGGTACGGGAGGCCGCCGCGGCGTACGCCGCGAAGCGGGCGGGAAGAAAGGAGCCGGTGGCGGCATGAGCGAACGCACCGAGCGAAGCGAGGGCCGTGAGGGCATGCCAGGTCGGCACGGCATGAGCGAACGCACCGAGCGAAGCGAGGGCCGTGAGGGCATGCCCAGCCAGCACGGCATGAACAGCGCGTCCTCTCCCCTGTGGGAGGTCTTCGTGCGGGCCCGCCGTGGCCTGTCGCACACGCACGTCGGCAGCCTGCACGCCCCCGACGCCGAGCTGGCCCTGCGCAACGCCCGGGACCTCTACACCCGTCGCCAGGAGGGCGTCTCCATCTGGGTGGTGCCGGCGAGCGCGATCACCGCGTCCAGCCCGGACGAGAAGGACGCGTTCTTCGACCCGGCCGCCGACAAGGTCTACCGCCACCCCACCTTCTACGAGGTCCCCGAAGGGGCTGCGCACCTATGAGCGCGAGGAGTGAGCCGGTTTTGCGAGCCCCGCAGTCGCGAACGGAAGGCGGCTCTGTGCCGTTGTTCGACTTCACGCTCGCCGTCGGCGACGACGCGCTCGTCGCGGCGCAGCGCCTCGGCGAGTGGACCTCCCGCGCGCCCGAGATGGAGGAGGACATCGCGCTCGCCAACATCGCCCTCGACCAGCTCGGCGCGGCGCGGCTGCTGCTCACGTACGCGGGCGAGCTGGAGGGCGCGGGCCGCGACGAGGACGACCTGGCCTATCTGCGCGACGACCGCGAGTTCCGTAACTGCCTGCTGGTCGAGCTGCCCAACGGCGACTTCGGCGTGACCATGGCGAAGCTGTTCTTCCTGGCCGCGTACCAGTCGCCGCTCTACACGGCGCTGGCCGGCTGCGCCGACGAACGGCTGGCGGCGGTCGGCGCGAAGGCGCGCAAGGAGTCGGCGTACCACCTGGACCACGCCGCGCTGTGGGTGAAGCGGCTCGGCGACGGCACCGAGGAGTCGCACCGCCGCATGCAGGACGCGGTCGACCAGGTGTGGCCGTACGTCCACGAGCTGTTCGCCCCTGATCCGGCGGCGCCGGTCGACCCGTCCACCCTTCGGGCCGACTTCGACGCCACCGTGTCCGCCGTGCTGGACGAGGCCACGCTGACCCGTCCGGAGGCCGGCTGGGCGCCCGGCGGCGGCCGGGACGGCCTGCACACCGAGCACCTCTCCTACCTGCTCGCCGAGATGCAGGTGCTGCACCGCGCCCACCCCGGAGCCACCTGGTGAATGCCAGGGCGGCCGCGGCGGCGGTGGTGGACCCGGAGATCCGGGTCATCACCATCGACGAGCTGGGCATCCTGCGCGCGGTCGACGAGGAACCGGAGACCGGCCGGGTCGTCGTCACCATCACCCCCACCTACACGGGCTGCCCGGCGATGGACGTGATCCGGGAGGACATCCGGCGGGCGCTGGCCGCCGCCGGGCATCCGGACGCCGAGGTCCGTACCGTGTACCACCCGGCGTGGAGCACCGACTGGATCTCCGAGGCCGGCCGGGCGAAGCTCGCCGCCGCCGGCATCGCCCCGCCCGCGCCGCGCGGCGACGACACGGTGGTGCCGTTGACGCTGGCCGTCCGCTGTCCGCGCTGCGGGTCGCCGGAGACCACTCAGATCAGCCGCTTCGGCTCCACCGCGTGCAAGGCGCTGTGGCGCTGCCGCTCCTGTTCCGAACCCTTCGACCACCTGAAGGCGCTGTGACTGTCACCATCACCCGGCCGGTGCGCCGCCGGCCGGTCTTCCACCCGTTGCCCGTCGCCGCCGTGGACCGGCTCACCGACGACTCGGTGTCGATCACGTTCGCGGTACCGGAGGAGCTGCGCGAGACGTTCGCGTTCTCCGCCGGGCAGCACCTCACCGTCCGCCGCCCGGCCGACGGCGACGGCGAGGAGGTGCGGCGGTCGTACTCGATCTGCTCCACCCCCGACGAGCTGGCCCGGCACGGCCGGTTGCGGGTCGGCGTGCGTGAGGTGCCGGGTGGGGCGTTCTCCGCGTACGCCTGCGGCGCGCTGCGCGGCGGCGACACCGTCGAGGTGCTGCCGCCGCTGGGCCACTTCACCTCCGCGTTCACCCCGGACCGGGTCCGCCGGTACGGCGCGGTGGTCGCCGGTTCCGGCATCACCCCGGTCCTCGGGCTGGCCGCGACCGCGCTGGCGACCGAGCCGCGCAGCACGTTCACGCTCGTGTACGGCAACCGCACGGCGAACTCGGTGATGTTCGCCGAGGAACTGGCCGACCTGAAGGACCGCTACCCGACCCGGCTGCACCTGGTGCACGTGCTGTCCCGAGAGATGGGCGAGTCGGCGCTGCTGTCCGGGCGGATCGACGCCGATCGGCTGACCCGGCTGCTCGACACACTCGTACCCGGTGACGAGATCGAGGAGTGGTTCCTCTGCGGCCCGTACGGCATGGTGGTGGACGCCAAGGCGGTGCTCGCGGGTCGCGGCGTGCCGGACGCGGCGGTGCACACCGAGCTGTTCCACGTCGACGCCCCGCCGGAGCCGGTCCGGCGCGAGACCGACCGGCCCGGGGCCGGCACCGAGGTGACGATCCTGCTGGACGGCCGCTCGTCCAGTTTCACGATGGGCCGGGACGAGCGGGTGCTCGACGCGGCTCTGCGGGTGCGCGGCGAGTTGCCGTACGCGTGCAAGGGCGGCGTGTGTTCGACCTGCCGGGCCAAGGTGACCTCAGGTGAGGTGACGATGGCGCGCAACTACGCGCTGGAGCCCGACGAGGTGGCCGCCGGTTACGTGCTGACCTGCCAGTCCAGCCCGGTCACCGACGAGCTGACAGTCGACTACGACGCGTAGCGGCGCCGCCGCTCAGATCACCACCGGCGGTGCCGTGGCGGCGCGGCCACGGGCCCGGCTGACGTGGCCGCGCCACCCGCCGACGAGCGCGAACAGGGTCCATCCCGCCGCGCCGAGCACGAGCATGCCCCGCTTCCCGTCCGGGTCCACGTCCTGCGCGTCGGTCAGTTCCACCTCGCCCCGCGGGTCGACGAGTACCGTCAGGCGCTGGCCGACCCGGTAGCCGGGGGAGCTGCCCCGGTAGACCAGCGGCTCGTCGAGCCGGCCGGCGTCGCCCTGGAGGGCGAACTCGTGCCGCTTGCCGACCGTCTGCACGTCGACGATCGTCACCGGCTGGGCGACGCCGCGCTCCCGGAGCACCGACTCCGGGGCGAGCTGCACGGCGCCCACCAGCACGAACAGGGCCGGCACCACCGACAGGAGAGTAAGCCACCAGCCCCGGTGCAGCAGGCGCAGGCCGACCGCGAAGGCGAGACAGCCGACCAGGCCGACGCAGATCGGCACCGCGATCGGCAGTCCCACGGTGAGGTGGCCGACCACCGTGGTCACGGCGATCACGGCGAGGCCGAAGCCGACGAGCACGGCGGTCATGGTGAGGGACCAGAGGGCGGAGCGGGCGCCGGCCACGCGTACGGGGGTGGGCGGGGGCCGCTCCGCCCTCTGGTCCCTCACCA
>NZ_RCVK01000324.1:0-16862 GCF_003667485.1 Micromonospora sp. BL1 | reverse complement strand
GGGGACCGGCGGTGGTCCCCGCCGCGCCGGGTCAGGAGGCGTACACCTCGAACTCGGACAGCTGGCCGGCCAGCCAGCCGGTGTTGCCGGTGAAGGTCAGCCGCACGAAGCGGCGGTCACCGGCGGGCAGCGCGATCGACACGCTGTTGCCGCCCGCCGGGTCGAACGCGGCCCGCCGACGCGGCCAGCGTGCTGTACGAGGAGCCGTCGGTGGAGCCGAGCACGGACAGCGTCTGGGTACGCCGTTCCCAGCCGGGCGGGAGCTTGAGCACCACCCGGTCGACGGTGCGGGACGCGCCGAGGTCGACGGTGAGCGACTGCGGGAACGCGTTGTTGGCGCTCTCCCAGTAGCTGGCCGGGTTGCCGTCGACGGCGTTGCCGGCGGCGTACGTCTGGGTGGTGCTGGTGGCGGTCGCCGGCCGGCCCAGGGCCAGGTTCCCGCCGGCCGGCGGCGGCGTGGTCGGCGGCGCGGTGGTCGGCGGGGCCGTCGTCGGCGTTGACGTGGTCGGCGCCGGGCTGGTGGGCGGCGGGCTGGACGGGCCGTTGCCCCACTGCGGCTGCGGCCACGGCCCGCAGTACGGGGTGGGCGTGTACCAGCCCGAGTTGCCGGTGCCCTGGGTGATCTGGAAACCGCTGCCGACGCAGTTGTGGATCGGGTTGGACTGGGCGATGCCCGTCGCACGGACGTTGGTGAACCGGACCTGGCTGGGTGCCTGCACCTGGAGCGCGTACGTGCCCGCGCCGTCGATGCGCACGTTGTCGAACGAGATGCCGCTGGTCTGGCCCTCGATCCAGTGCAGCGCCGCGTACGAGCTGTCCAGGATGTCGGTGTCGGTGACGTTGATCGTGGCGCCCTGAATCGGCTCGTTGAGCGCGGAGAACCAGATCGCGCCCACGCCGAACTGCCAGTTGTAGTCGGAGTTGCCGTTGCGGATCAGCGTGTTGCGGGCCACCGTGATGGTGCCGGACACGGCCGTCGGCCCGGTGACGCCCGGATAGCGGTTCGCCACGTGGATGCCGCCGCCGTTGGTGACCGAGTCGGCGGTGACGTTGTCGGCGATGGTGATGTCCCGCCCGCCGTACGTGACCAGGTGGTTGGCCAGGATCGTCACGCCGATGGTGTTGCGGGTGAAGGAGTTGCCGACGTTGGGCACGCTCTGCGCCCACATGGCCAGCGCGTCGTCACCGGTGTTGCGGACGAACGTGTTGGTGACCGTGGAGTTGGTGACGCCCCAGTGGAAGTTCACCCCGTCGGCGGTCTGGTCGAGGATGCGGCTGTTGCGGATGGTGAAGTTGTCCATCGGACCGTCCATCCAGGCGCCGACCTTGGTGTGCTGCAACCACAGGTTGTCCACCACCGAGTTCGTCATCGCGCCGCCGATGGCGTTGACCTGGTCCTCGTCCACCCGTTCCCGGATGTCGCCGATGATGGCGAAGTCCCGCAGCGTGACGTTGCGGCTGGGCCCGCCGGCCTCGTGCGGCCGGATCTCGCCGGAGTAGCCGCCGCCCGGCACGTACTTGCCGTAGATGCCGGCGGCGCGTTTGCGGTCGGTGGGGTGCCGGCCGCCGAGCACCGAGTGCCAGGGGCCGGCGCCGCGCAGCGTCACGCCGTCGACCACCACGTGGTCCCAGAGCGTGAACGTGCCGGCCGGGATCCACACCGCCCGGCCCTGCGCCTTGCCGGCGTCCACGGCGGCCTGGAACTTCGCCGTCGAGTCGGTGGCGCCGGTCGGGTCGGCGCCGAAGTCGGTCACCACGTCCAGTACGCCGGACGGCTTGGTGATCTGCGCCCCGACCAGCTCGAAGTCGGCCAGGTCGATGGTGAACGTGGGCGACTGGGCGGTCGAGGAGACCTGGAGGCGGATCTTCGTGCCGGCCGGGTAGGTGGTGCCGAACATGGTGCGGGTCTCGTCGTAGAAGTGGTGCGGGTTGGTGTCGCCCGGGTTGTTGTTGAACGGGTAGCCGCCGTAGTACCAGCCGTACCGGGAGGTGACCGGCACGGCCTTGACCAGCGTGCCGTTGGCGCGCAGGTCGATGGTGGCGTCGCGGCCGGTGCCGGCGGCGTTGTCCGGCAGGCTGTACCGGAACGTCACGGCGTTGGCGGGGGCGGTGAGCGTGAACTCGACGTACTCGCCGACGGCGTCGAGCGTGACCGCCTCCCGGCCGGACGCCTCGGACGGCAGCGTGCCGTAGCGCCGGTCGGGGCCGATCCTCGTGCCGGTGTGGGCGGCCTGCTCGGCCTCCTGCTCCCGGAACGGCACTGTGGCGCCGCGTCCGGTGATGTCGAACGGGGACAGTCCGGCGGCGTGCGCCGGGGTGGCGGTCGTGGTGAGCGCCACGACGACGAGTGTCGAGGCGGCGAGCGCGGCGGCGGCGAGGGCGGCCACGCCGGTGCTGCGGTGGCGGTGCGCGGTGCGGTGCTCGGCCATGCGGGGTGTGCTCCCTTTCGTCGGTGGCCAGATCCCCCGTGCGGCGTTGCCTCTCCTTCCTCCTCCCCAGGTGGCGGCATGGCGGCCGGGACGGGCCGCCGGCGCCGCGGTCAGGCCGATCGGGTACGCAGCCAGACCGCGGTGTCCGGTGGCAGCCGGTCGTCGTCGAGTGGGCCGCTGGCGAGCAGCAGCTCGTCCTGCGCGGGCAGCGGCACGGCTGCGCCGCCGAGGTTGACCACGCAGGTGAAGCCGGGTTCGCGGGCGAACGCGAGCACGCCGTGCGGTGCGGGCAGCCAGGTGAGCGTGCCGTCGCCGAGCGCGGGTTCGGCGCGGCGCAGCGTCAGCGCGGCCCGGTACAGCTCCAGCATCGAGTGCGGGTCGCCGGTCTGGGCGCGGACCGTGCGGTCCTTCCAGTCGGCCGGTTGCGGCAGCCACGGCACGGCGTTCGCGCCGTCGGGGCTGAACCCGAACGGCGGGGTGTCGCCCTGCCAGGGCAGCGGCACCCGGCAGCCGTCGCGGCCCGGGTCGACCCGCCCGGACCGCTCCCACATCGGGTCCTGCCGCAGCTCGTACGGGATGTCCTCGACCTCCCAGAGGCCCAGCTCCTCGCCCTGATAGACGTAGGCGGCGCCGGGCAGCGCGAGCGACAGCAGCGCGGCGGCGCGGGCCCGGCGGGTGCCCAGTTCCAGGTCGGTGGGGATGCCCTCGCGTTTGGCGGCGAAGCTGAACCGGGTGTCGGCGCGGCCGTACCGGGTGACGTGGCGGGTGACGTCGTGGTTGGACAGCACCCAGGTGGCCGGTGCGCCGACCGGGGCGTGGGCGGCGAGCGTGCCGTCGATGCTCTCCCGCAGCGCCGTGGCGTCCCAGGCGCAGCCGAGGAAGTCGAAGTTGAACGCGGTGTGCAGCTCGTCCGGACGCAGGTAGTTCGCGAACCGCTGCCGGTCGGGCAGCCACACCTCGCCGACCAGCGCGCGCCCGCCCGGGTACGAGTCGGCGATGCGCCGCCACGCGCGGTAGACGTCGTGCACGCCGTCCTGGTCGCGGAACGGGTGCGGCCGGTCGGGGTGGACCTCGGGCAGCGTGCCGTCCTTGACGAGCAGACCGGCCGAGTCGATGCGGATGCCGTCCACGCCCCGCTCGAACCAGAAGCGCAGGATGTCCTCGAACTCGGCGCGGACCCGGGGGTGGTCCCAGTTGAAGTCGGGCTGCTGCGGGGCGAACAGGTGCAGGTACCAGTCGCCGGGCGTGCCGTCCGGGTCGGTGGTGCGGGTCCAGGTCGGTCCGCCGAACTCGCCGGTCCAGTCGGTGGGCGGGAGGTCACCCCCCGGTCCCCGCCCGGCGCGGAACCAGAACAGCTCCCGCTCGGGCGCGGCCGGCCCGCCGGTGAGCGCGGCCCGGAACCACGGGTGCGCGTCGGAGCAGTGGTTGGGCACCACGTCGACGATGCTGCGGATGCCGAGTGCGTGCGCCTCGGCGATCAGCGCCTCCACCTCGGCGAGCGTGCCGAAGACCGGGTCGATGTCACGGTAGTCGGACACGTCGTAGCCGGCGTCGGCCATCGGCGACGGGTACCAGGGGCTGAACCAGATCGCGTCGACGCCGAGCGCGGCGAGGTGATCCAGGCGGGACCGGATGCCGGCGACGTCGCCGATCCCGTCCCCGTCGCCGTCGGCGAAGCTGCGCGGGTAGACCTGGTAGATCACCGCGGAGCGCCACCACGAGCTGTTGTCGGCCATGGACACGGGCACCTGCTTTCTGCGGGTCGGTTCTGCTGCGGCGGGCTCGCGGCCCGGATGCGGGCGGTGGCACGGGGTCAGCCCTTGAGGCCGCCGGTGGTCAGGCCGGACATGATGTTGCGCTGGAAGATCAGGAACAGCACGACGGTGGGGATCGCGGCGATCACCGACGCGGCGATGACCACGTTCATCGGCGTGCCGCCGGCGAAGGCGTAGATGCCGACGCTGACGGTCCGCGTCTCCGGTGACGGCATGACCAGCTTCGGCCAGAGGAAGTCCTTCCAGACCGCCGTCATCGCGAAGATCGCCACCACGCCGAGGATCGGACGCGACATCGGCAGGACGATGGACCAGAGCGTGCGCAGCGGGGAGGCGCCGTCCATCACGGCGGCGGCCATCAGGTCCTCCGGGATGGAGTCGAAGAACCGTTTCAGCAGGAAGATGTTGAACGCGTTCGCCACCAGCGGCAGCCAGATCGCGAACGGCGAGTCGAGCAGGTTGACGTGCACGATCGGCAGGTCGATCACCGTCACGTACTGCGGGACGATCAGCACCATCGCCGGGATCATCAGCGTCGCCAGCATCATGCCGAGGATCAGCTTGCCCAGCACCGGGCGCAGCTTCGACAGCGCGTACGCGGCGGCGGTGTCGAGGACGAGCTGGAACAGCACCGCCCCGGTGGCGTAGTAGAACGTGTTGAACAGCAGTTTCGCCAGGTCCAGGTTGGTCCAGGCGTCGACGTAGTTGCCCGGCTGCGGGTCCTGCGGGAACAGCGTCGGTGGTGTCTGGGCGATCTCCTGGCCGGACTTCAGCGCGCCGGTGACCATCCAGTACAGCGGGCCGAGGAACACCAGCGTGAACCCGGCCACGACCACGGACAGCACGATCCAGTAGAGGACGCGGCCACGACCGCGCCGCAGCTGGGCGTGGGAGACGAGGGTGCGGGTGGTGAGGTCGGCGGCCATGTCCTAGTCCTGTCTCGCGGTCAGTCGCAGGTAGACGGCGGAGAACCCGGCCAGCACCACCAGCATGATCACGCCGAGCGCGGCGGCGCCGTTGAGGTCGTTCTGGAAGAACCCGTGCTGGTAGATCAGGTACGCCACGGAGGTCGCCGAGTCCTGCGTACCGGCGCCGTTGGCGAGGATCAGCGGCTCGATGAACAGCTGCATGGTGGCGACGATCTGGAGCATCGCCAGCAGCGCCAGGATCAGCCGGGTCTGCGGCACCGTGACGTGCAGGATGCGCCGCCACAGCCCGGCGCCGTCGATCTCGGCGGCCTCGTACAGCTCGCCGGGGATGTTCTGCAACGCGGCCAGGTAGATCAGCACCGCGCCGCCCATGTTCATCCAGGTCGACGCGATCACCATGGCCGGCATCGTCATCGTGGGCGACTGCATCCACTCCGACGTGGGCAGTCCCAGCGCGGTGAGGATCGCGTTGAACAGCCCCGCCTCGCTCGGGTCGTACGCGTAGAACTTGAACAGGAACAGCGCGGACGCCGGCGGCAGCATCACCGGCAGGTAGACCAGCACCCGCAGGTAGCCCTTGGCGTGGCGCAGCTCGTTGAGCAGGATCGCCACGAAGAACGGCACCAGGTAGCCGAGCACCAGCGCCAGGCCGGTGAAGACGAACGTGTTCTTCCAGGCGGTCCAGAAGCTCGGATCGGCGATGATCCGGCTGTAGTTGTCCCAGCCCACCCAGGTGGTCTCGCCCCGGCGGGTGCGCTGGAAGCTCATCACGACGCCGCGGACCATCGGGTACCAGGAGAAGACGGCGAAGCACGCGACCGCGCCGATGAGGAAGGTGTGCCCGGTGAGGTTGTCCCGGACCTTGCGGCCGAGACCGGCGCGGCGTCCGGCGGTACGCGACGGCGGCGGCGCGACGGGGCCGGTACGGCGGGTGGCGCCGGGGGCGGTGGTGAGCGCCAAGGCGACTCCTGCGGTGCTCGGGGAGGTGGGACCGGTGCGCCGGCCCCACCTCCGGTCGGGTCAGCTCTGCGCGGCCAGCAGCTGGTTGACCTTGTCCTCGGCGGTCTTGAGCAGCGCGTCGATGTTCGCGTTCGGGTTGGTCAGCACCCCGGACATCGCGGCGTCGAGCACCGCGTAGATCGCCTGGGCGTTGCGCGGCTCGCCCTTGATCGGCACCGGGTTGGCCTCGAAGACCGCGAAGTTCGCGGTGTCCACGTTGGCGTTGGCCTTGCGCAGCTCCAGTTCCTGCTTCTGCGCGTCGCTGCCGTTCGCGAACAGCAGCGGCTGGGGCAGGCCGACCGGGTAGTTCTGCGGCTTGGCGCGCACGTAGTCGAACTGGCCCTTACCCGGGGTCAGCTTCTGGTAGGCGAGCCACTTCAGGCCGGCCTTGACCTGCTCCGGGCTCAGGCCCTTCTTGAAGAAGTAGCCCTCGCCGCCGCCGAGCGTCGCCAAGGCCTGCCCGTCCTGGCCGGGCAGCGGGCCCATCGCCCAGTCCTGGTACTTGCCCTGGAACTGGCTGACGATCGCCTGGGTCGCGTCCGGCGCGCCGATGAACATGCCGACCTTGCCGGCGCCGGCGTTGGTGAGCAGGTCACCCCACTGGAGCAGCTGCCGGCTGCCCATGCTGTTGTCGCCGTACCGCATGTCCTTGAGGTTCTGCAGGACCTGCTTGCCCATCGCGTTGTTGAAGTCGGCCTTCTTGCCGTCGGCGCTGAGCACCTGGCCGCCCTGGGAGTAGAGCAGCGAGGTGAAGTGCCAGCCGCCGGTGTTGCCGGCGCTGTACTCGGCGTACCCGGCGATGCCGTCGCCCAGCGCGGAGATCTTCTTGGCCGCGGCGCGCACCTCGGGCCAGGTCTTCGGCGGGTTGTTCACGTCGAGCCCGGCCCGCTGGAACAGCGCCTTGTTGTAGATCAGGCCCATCGAGTAGTTCTTCACCGGTACGGCGTAGAGCTTGCCGCCGTCGGTGAAGACGTCCTTGAGCGCCGGGTCGACGCTGTCCCAGGTGGGGATGGTGTCCTTCGTGGCGTACTGGCCGATGTCCATCGCCTGGCCGGAGTCCAGCACCTGCTGGAGGTCGGTCATGTAGCCGTAGAACACGTCGGTGACGGTGCCGCCGGCCAGGCGGGCGGTGAAGTCCGGCGGGTTGTTGCACTGCTCGCCGACGCTGACGCTCTTGACGACGATGTCCGGGTTCTGCCGCTGGAACTCGGCGACGTCGTCGTTCCAGTTCTTCAGCAGTTCCTTCTGCGCGCCGACCGGCTGGCAGTCGACCGTGATGGTGACCTTGCCGCCGGCGTCGCTGCTGTCGTCGCTCTTGGTGGAGCACGCCGCAAGGCTGAGCCCGAGGCCGGCCGCGAGCGCGAGCGCCGCGACCTTCCGATACTGCGGTACGGACATCTGTCCATCCCTTCGGGAACGGGTGTATCCATGGCCTTCACTGATGTGCGGTGACCGCGCGGCTGCCTCGGTGGTGGAACGGCAACCGGCGCGCGCCCTGCCTCCGGAAACCGCGCCCCGGGTCAGGTGTGAGTGGAGTCACTGTAACGACGTGAACCATCGACAGCAAGATGCCGACTCAACAACGCAAGAACACGACTTGGTCACGCAGATCGCGGAGTCGGTGTCACCTCGGGGAACGACGGCCGGCCCCGGGTCCTGGATGGACGCGGGGCGAGGCAGGAGAGGGTCGGGTCAGCGGCGAGGGGCGGGAGCGGTGGAGCCGCGCACCACCAGCTCGGGCTCGAACAGCAGCTCGTCGTGCAGTACGCCGGCGCCGTCGATCTGGGTCACCAGCAGGTCCACGGCGGCCTGGCCCATCGTCTCGATCGGCTGCCGCACGGTGGTCAGCGGCGGATCGGTGCAGGTCATGAACGCCGAGTCGTCGAACCCGACCACCGACACGTCGGCCGGCACGGCGCAGCCCAGGCGGCGGGCGGCCCGGATGGTGCCCAGCGCCAGCACGTCGCTGGCGCAGACGATCCCGGTGGCGCCGCGCTCGATCAGTTTCGTGGCGGCGACCCGCGCGCCCTCCATGGAGAAGCTGGACCGCTCCACCAGGGACCGGTCCTCGCCCCAGCCGGCGGCCCGGACCATGGCGTCGAGCTTGCGGCGCGAGGGCACGTGGTCGGCCGGGCCGAGCACCATGCCGATCCGCTCGTGGCCGAGGGAGCGCAGGTGCCCGTACGCCTGCTCGACGGCGACCGCGTCGTCGGTGGACACCCGCGGGAAGCCCAGTTCCTCGACGCCGGCGTTCACCAGCACCACCGGCAGGCCCCGGTCGGTCAGGCGCCGGTAGTGCTCGTGCGAGGCGTCGGCCAGGGCGTACGAGCCACCGGCGAAGATGACGCCGCTGACCTGGTGGTCGAGCAGCATCTCCACGTACCCGGACTCCGGCACGCCGCCGATGGTGCGGGCGCACAGCGCCGGGGTGAAGCCGCGCTGCGCGAGCGATCCGGTGACCACCTCGGCCAGCGCCGGGAAGATCGGGTTCTGCAACTCCGGCAGCACCAGGCCGACCAGGCGGGCGCGCTCGCCGCGCAGCTTCGTCGGGCGCTCGTAGCCGAGCACGTCGAGGGCGGTCAGCACGGCGGTCCGGGTCGCCTCGGACACGCCGCCGCGGCCGTTGAGCACGCGGCTCACTGTGGCCTCGCTGACGCCCGCCTTGCGGGCAACCTCGGTCAGGCGCTTCGTCACGGCGGCAATCGTACGTCGGATTCTTGCAAGAAATGAACAGCCGGAGCGGTCAGGTCTTGCCGTCCAGGCGGGCAATCGGTCCGAAAGATGCGAGCAGATTGATGCTTGAAAGGCAACAGGATGCCGGAATAACATGAGAAACCTTGTCGATGGCCTGCGCCGCCGAGGCCACCCCTCCCCGAGAAAGTGGGTGCTCCGATGTCGCGGAGCGTGCCGAGGATCCTCGCGGCGCTGGTCGTCGCCGCCGCCCTGCTCGCACCACCCGGTGCCGCCGCGGCGGGCCCACCGCGCGGACCGGCCCCCGTGGTGACCCGCGCCGGGCTCGACCCCGCGCTCGTCGCCGGTCGCGGCGCGACGGTGGACTACGTCGAGCAGGAGGCGGAACACGGCCGCACCACCGGCACCGTGATCGGGCCGGACCGGTCGGCGTACACACTGGCCGGTGAGGCGTCCGGCCGCCGGGCGGTGCGCCTGCTGCCCGGCCAGTACGTCGAACTGACGCTCCCCCGGTCCACGAACGCGCTCACCGTGCGCTACAGCATCCCGGACGCGCCCGGCGGCGGCGGGATCACCGCGCCCCTGCGGGTCTCCGTCGGGCACGCGCCCGCGCGCACCATGACGCTGACCTCGCAGTACGCCTGGCTCTACAACCAGTACCCGTTCACCAACGACCCCGGCGCCGACCTGCTGCACCCGGACTGGTGGATCACCGAGTGCTCCTGCGTCCCGGCCGCCACCACACCCGCGCCGGTGATCGCCAAGCCGTTCCGGCCACACCACTTCTACGACGAGCAGCGGATGCTGCTCGGCCGTACCCACCGGGCCGGTGAGGTGGTCCGGCTGACCGCGCCGCGCGGCACCGCCGCCGCGTGGACGGTGATCGACCTGGTGGACGCACACCTCATCGCACCGCCCCGGACGGTCCCCCGCGCGGTGAACGCGCTGTCCTTCGGCGCCGATCCGACCGGCCGGCGGGAGTCCGCCGACGCGTTCGACCGCGCGATCGCGTACGCCCGCCGGGTGGACCGCCCGCTCTACCTGCCGCCTGGTACCTACCAGGTCAACCGGCACGTCGTCGTCGACGACGTGACGATCGCCGGGGCCGGCAGCTGGTACACGGTCGTGCGGGGACGCGAGGTGGCGCTGGACCCGCCCGCTCCCGACGGCTCCCGCCACACCGGCGTCGGCTTCTACGGCCGCGACGCCGCCGACGGCGGCAGCAGCGATGTGCACCTGTCCGGCTTCGCGATCGAGGGCGACGTACGGGAGCGGATCGACACCGACCAGGTCAACGCCGTCGGCGGGGCGCTCAACCGCAGCACGATCGACGGCCTCTACCTGCACCACACGAAGGTGGGCATGTGGTTCGACGGGCCGATGACCGGCCTGCGGGTCACGAACACGGTGATCGCGGACCAGATCGCCGACGGGCTGAACTTCCACACCGGCGTCACGCACTCGTCGGTGACGAACTCGGTGGTCCGCAACAGCGGTGACGACGCGCTGGCGATGTGGTCGGAGGGCACGGCGAACGCGTCGAACACGTTCGCGTACAACACCGTGCAGTCGCCGGTGCTCGCCAACGGCATCGCGCTGTACGGCGGCGCCGACCTCACAGTGGCGCACAACCTGATCGCCGATCCGGTACGCGAGGGCAGCGCGATCCAGGTGGGCTCCCGGTTCGGGGCCGAGCCGTTCACCGGCCGGCTGCGGATCACCGGCAACACCACGGTCCGGGCCGGCACGTACGACCTGAACTGGAACATCGGCCTCGGCGCGATCTGGTTCTACGCGCTGGACCGCAGCATCGACGCGGCGGACATCGAGGTGCGCGGTGACGCGTACCTGGACAGCACCTACAACGCGATCATGCTGGTCAGCGACTGGCCGGTGAAGGACAGCGTCCGCATCGACAACGTCCGCTTCCGCGACATCCGGGTCGACGGCACCGGGACGTCGGTGGTCAGCGCGCGTACGGCGGGCGGGGCGAGCTTCGCGAACGTCGACGCCCGCAACGTGGGCGCGGTCGGCGTGAACAACTGCGGTTCGTTCCACTTCACCCCGGCCGGGTCGGAGTTCGGCCTGACCGACCTCGGCGGCAACGACGGCGGCTGGCTGGCGTCGTGGCTGCTGCCGAACACCATCACCTGCGACGACCGGCCGCCCGTGGTGCCGCCGCCTCCGCCCTCGCGCTGGTGACACGACGCGACCCCCGCCGGCCGGGCCGGCGGGGGTCGCGGTACGGGTGGCTCAGGCCTCGGTGAGCTGGCCGCGCAGCTTGGTCAGGGCGCGGGCGAGCAGCCGGGACACGTGCATTTGGGAGACACCGACCCGGGCGGCGATCTCGCTCTGGGTCAGGTTGCCGTAGAAGCGCAGCGTAAGGATCTTCTGCTCCCGCTCGTCGAGCGTGGCGAGCGCCGGGCCGAGCGAGGCGCGCAGGTCGGCCAGCTCGTACTCGTTGTCCTCGGTGCCGAGCGTGTCGCCCAGCTCGGTGGCGCTGTCGCCGTCGCCGATCGGGGTGGACAGCGAGACCGCGTTGTACGCGCGGGCGCCCTCCAGGCCCTCCAGCACCTCTTCCTCGGTGACGTCGAGGTGGGCGGCGATGTCGGCGACGGTCGGGGCCCGGTTGAGCGTCTGGGTCAGCGTGCTGTTGGCCTCGGAGATGCGCAGCCGCAGCTCCTGGAGGCGACGCGGAACCCGGATGTTCCAGGTGCGGTCGCGGAAGTGCCGCTTGATCTCGCCGAGGATGGTCGGGATGGCGAAGCCGGCGAAGTCGACGCCGCGCGAGGCGTCGAACCGGTCGACGGCCTTGATCAGGCCGAGCGCCGCGGTCTGGGCCAGGTCGCCGGCCGGCTCGCCGCGTCCGCTGTAGCGGGCGGCCAGGTGGTTCGCCAGCGGCAGCCACGCCTCGATGACCTGGTTGCGCAGGGCGGCCCGCTGGGGGTGGTCGGCGGGCAGCGTGGCGAGCGCCGCGATCAGCTCACTGGCGCGGCTCTCCTCACCGGTCTGCGGCGCGCGCTGCACCTCGGTCGCGGTCGATGCCATGGTCATCGTGGTCATGCTGCCCTTCCTGTCCTCGGAGAACGGGTGGCCTCCCACACCGGTCGTGCCAGCCACACTAGACCAAAGGTCACCGCCAAATCAACCGAACGGACGATGGAGATTTCGTTTCATATCCGGACAGAGCGGCGAGGAAGGGTGTCAGCGAGGTAACAGCGGCCGGTAGTCGGCGGCGGTGAGCGGCAGCGCGGAGAGGCTTCCGTCCGCGCGTGGCACCTCCAGCGGCTGCCCGTCCCGGCGGAACGCCACGCTGTACACGTCGGGCCGCTGAGTGAGGCTGCACACGATCTGCCCGAAGGCGAGCACCTCGTCGTTGCGGCCGGTCTCCTCCCCGGCCTGGCGCACGTCGACGGTGGCCAGCGTGCCGGTCAGCGTCGCCCCGGCCACCGCCACCGTGCCCGGCAGCGCCGTGGCCAGCCCCTGACGGCGCTCGCCGCCGTCCGGCCCGGCCAGCAGGTGCTGGAGGTGCGAGTCCACCCCGGGCAGCCCGTCCACCCGGCGCTTGACCACGACCAGCCCGTCGTCGCGGACGAAGCAGAACGGCTCGTCCACCCGCCCGTCCCCGTCGGCGGTCGAGGACACGGCGGGGGTCGGGAACGCGCCGGGCGGCGTCTGCACCACGCGGGGCTCGTCGTCCACCGGCACCCCGCAGCCGGCCAGCAGCACGGCCGCCAGCAGGCCGGGCACGAGCCGCCGGCGGCTCATCGCAGCGCTCCGGGCAGCTCGACCCGGAAGCGGGCGCCGGGCCCCCGGTCCAGCACCGCGGCCGTACCGCCGTGCGCGGCGGCGTGCTGCGCCACCAGCGCGAGCCCGAGGCCGGTGCCGTCGGTCCCGGCCCGGTCGTGCGCCGCCCGGCCCCTGACGAACCGGTCGAAGATGATCTCGCGGTCGCCGGGCGGCACGCCCGGACCGTCGTCGTCGACCTCCAGCACGCCCACGCCGTCGCGCCCGCCGAGGCGGATCGCGACCGGCCCGCCGCCGTACCGCTCGGCGTTCTCCAGCAGGTTCAGCAGCGTCTGGGCGAACCGGCGCCGGTCGACCCACCACAGGCGCGGGGCGTCGCCGTCGACTGTCACCAGGCTCTCCGGCAGCGACCGTTCCCGGCAGGTGGCCCGGGCCAGCTCCACCACGTCGACGGTCTCGCGGTGTGCCGGCTGCTCGGTGCGGGCCAGCTGGATGAGGTCGTCGACCAGACGCTGGAACCGGGTCACCTCGTCGGCGACCAGGCCCGCCGCGGTGGCGGTGCGCTCGTCCTGGTGCTCCCGGCGGCGGTTGAGCACGCTCGCGGCGGCGGCCAGGGTCTGCAACGGCGAGCGCAGCTCGTGGCTCACGTCGGCGGCGAAACGCCGGTCCCGCTCGATGCGGTGCACCAGCTTGTCGACCATCTCGTTGAACGAGCTGGACAGGCGGGTCAGGTCGGGATCGGTGGTCGGGTCGAGCCGGGTGGCGAAGTCGCCGGACGCGATCCGTTCCGCCGCGTCGGCGACCGCGGTGAGCGGCCGCAGGCTGTGCCGGGTGGCGTACCAGCCGAGCGCCGCGCCCGCACCGGCGACCATGATCGCCACCGCGATCAGCGCCAGGCCCACCACCTGGAACGTCTCCTCGACCTCCCGCAGCGAGGTCAGCTCGTAGTAGCCGAGCGCGCCGGGCAGCGGCACGCCCACCAGCAGCGCGGGCTGCCCGTCGAGCCGGATGCGCTGCACCGCGGGCTTGCCGTCGGCCACCATCCGCTGCAGCTCCACCGGCACCGAGCTGGCGCCCACGTCGGCGGTACGGGCGTACCAGCCGTCGGGCAGGTGCAGCAGGGGGCGGCGGGCACTGCCGGTGTCGAGCGAGCGCAGCACGGCCACCACGTCCGGGGTGCCGGTGTCCAGGCCGGAACGGACCACGGCGGCGTCGTAGTAGGCGGCCCGGACCGCGGTGCGCTCCCGCTCGTCGAGCAGCGAGCGCCGGGTCAGGTCGTATGAGAACAGGGCCATCAGCGCGGACAGCAGCAACGCCCCCACGGCGAACGCCGCGGTGACCCGGGCGCGCAGGCCGGGACGGGTCATCGCTGGAGTTTGTAGCCGAGGCCGCGCAGCGTGACCAGGTGGCGCGGGTTGGCCGGGTCGGATTCGATCTTCTGCCGCAGCCGGCCCACGTGCACGTCGACGAGCCGCTCGTCACCGGTCTCGTAACCCCAGACCCGGCTGAGCAGCTGCTGGCGCGACAGCACCCGGCCGGCGTGCTCGGCCAGCTCGCACAGCAGCCGGAACTCGGTGCGGGTAACCGGCACCGGCTGTCCCGAGCGCCGCACCTCGCCGGCCTCCGCGCTGATCTCCAGGTCGCCGAAGAACTGGGCGGGCACCGGCCCGGCCACCGTGCGTACGCGCCGGCGCAGCGCCCGCAGCCGGGCGGACAGCTCCTTGATCGCGACCGGCTTCACCACGTAGTCGTCGGCGCCCGCCTCCAGCGCGGCGACGATGTCGTGGGTGTCGTCGCGGGCGCTGATCACCACGACCGGCACGTCGTCGTCGCGGCGCAGTTGGCGGATGCAGTCGAACCCGTTCATGCCGGGCAGCATCAGGTCGACGAGCACGTAGTCGGCCGGCTTCTCCCGCTGCCGGCGCAGACCGTCCTCCGCGGTCGGGGCGCCGTACGCCTCGTAGCCCTCCTCCTCCAGGGCGAGCTGCAGCGCGAGCCGGATGCGGTCGTCGTCCTCGATCACCAGTACGGCCGTCATATGGGCATCATGACCGGCCCGGCACGGGTCGCCCAATCGCGTGGGCCGTTCGTGGTTTTTGTCATCGAACCGTCATACAACCGTCCGGTGACCTCCAAGATCCCTGCGCAGAGTGGGGTCTGACCCGATCCCGTCACGGAAGCGACCCGATGCCTGCCAGCCTGCCGTCCCCGCCGGAGTCCGCGGTGCCGCACGTGCGCGTGGACATCACCGACGAGCTGGACCTCGCCGGGCTGCCCGAGGTCGCCCACGTGATGGACCGCATCCTCGCGCTCCGGCCCCGCGAGCTGACGATCGACCTCGCCGGGTGCCGCCATGTGGACGCCGCCGCCGTCGCGCTGCTGCTGGACGTGCACCGCCGGCTGGCGCGCCAGGGCGGTCTGCTCACGCTGAGCAGTCCGCATCCGCGGATCCGGCGCATCCTGGAGAACTCCGGGCTCGGTGCCGTACCCGTCGTCGACACGCCCCGTCCGGCCGCGCGCGGCCGGGCCCGGGTCGCGTCCGCATCACGCTGAGGAGGAGTGGTGACCGGCAGCACGCTCGTCGGAGCGCTCGTGGTTGGTCTGGCCGTGGGCGGGCTGGGACGCCTCGTCCTGCCGGGGCGCAAGGCCGTCCCGGTGTGGCTGACACTCGCGCTCGGCGTCGCGGCCGCGCTGCTCGGCGCGATCGTGGTCGGGCTGGTGGACCACCGCACCGACGGATCGCCGGTGCTGCCGCTGATGGTGCAGACCGGCTTCGCCGCCGTGGCGGTCGTGCTGGCGGTGGTCGCCGCGGGCCGGCCGGAGGCCCAGGGGCAGACCCCTCCCGGCACGGGCGGCCGGCGGAAGGAGGAGGTGTGACTGTCGTACCCGCGGATCACCTGATGATGCTCATCTGCGACGGCTGCGGTGACAGCGTCACCGGCGCGGGCGCCACGCTGCCCGACGCCGAGGTGGTGTGGACGCTCGTGTTCGAGCACGACTGGGTCGGCTCGCCGTTCGCGTCCGGACCGCACCACTGCCCCCGGTGCAGCGCCCGGGCGGCCATCGCCGACGACGGCCTGGGCACCGAGGACCTGGAGCAGGTGGGCGGCACCCCGGCCGCCCACGACGTCGACCCGGCCACGGCGGTCCGCCGCGCCCTCGACGAGCGCTCCCGGCGCGACGACATGGAGCTGGTCGACCTGTCCGGCCTGGAGGTGATCGACTCCGCCGGGCTCAGCCTGCTGGTGCGCGCGCACCAGGACGCCCGGCGCGACGGCCGGCGGCTGGGCCTGCTGTCCCCCTCGCGGTTCGTGCTCACCGTGCTGCACACCATGCGGCTCGACGGCGTCTTCACAGTCGTCGACGGCCGCGTCCCGGCGCCGGGCCCCGCGTCCCGGCGACCGGTCCTGACCGAACAGAAGGAGCCCTCCCCGTGGTGATGCCCTGGCCGTACCCCGAGTTCCCGTTCACCGGCGGCGGACCGGAGCCCGACGACGCGGACACCCGCCTCGCGTCGCTCGTCGCCCAGCGGCTCAGCGCCGACTGGACCACCCGCCGCCAGCAGATCACCGTGACCGTGCAGAACCGGGTGGTCATCCTCGCCGGCCTGGTGGCCGACCCGCAGACGCGCCTGGTCGCCGCCGAGCTGGCGTGGGACGTGCCCGGTGTGTACGACGTCTGCAACGCGTTGCGGCTCTACGGCGGGCGCCGCGGCGGCCGTTGACCGGCGGCGGTTGCACGCATCGGCGTCCACCTCTACGCTCGGCCGTGGGAGCGCTCCCCCAGGCCGCCGCGTCGGGCTTTCCGGGCAGGTTCACGACGGGCACCGTCCGATCACCATCCAGACGATGGGACCTTCCCGCATGTTCTCGATTCCCCGCCCGTCCCGGCGGCACCTGCTCGCCGGCGGCGCGGTCGGCGCGCTCGCCCTGGCGGCGGTGGCCGTCCTGCCCTCGCCCGACGCGATGGCGGCGACCGGCTGCGCCGTCACCTACACCACCAACTCCTGGCCGGGCGGCTTCACCGCGAACGTGGCGGTGCGCAACCTCGGCGACCCGGTGAGCAACTGGACGCTGGGCTTCACCTTCCCCGACGGCGGCCAGCGCGTGGTGCAGGGCTGGTCGGCCACCTGGCAGCAGAGCGGCTCGGCGGTCACCGCCCGCAGCCTCGACTACAACGGCACGCTCGGCACCGGCGCGAGCACCACTGTCGGCTTCAACGGCTCGTGGACCGGCTCGAACCCGAACCCCACGTCGTTCACGCTCAACGGCGCCGTCTGCACCGGCGGCACG
>NZ_RCVK01000134.1:0-17014 GCF_003667485.1 Micromonospora sp. BL1 | reverse complement strand
CCCGTCAGTCGCGGTCGATGTGGTGGCCTACGACGGTAGGGCCGAGCATCACGGCGAAACCGGAGCCGTCGCGGCGCGGGTCGGCCGGGGGCAACTCCACCGGGTCGCCGGTGGCCGTCGCGCCCACCGGTCGCGGGCCGATCCAGGCCACCGACAGCTCCAGCTCGCCCTTGAGGAACCGCTGCGCGCGTACGCCGCCGGTCGCCCTCCCCTTCGCCGGGTACGCCTTGAACGGCGTCACCTTCACCGTGGCGCCGGTCGAGGTGACCACCATCGGCTCACCGTGCTTCGCGTCGTCCGTGCGGATCGCGCCGAAGAAGACCACCCGGGCGTCGCCTGGCAGGTTGATGCCGGCCATGCCACCGCCCTTGAGCCCCTGTGGGCGTACCACGGTCGCGGCGAAGCGCAGCAGCGACGCCTCCGAGGAGACGAACGCCAGCGTCTCGGCGCCGTCGGTCAGCCAGGTCGCGCCGACCACCTCGTCGCCGTCGCGCAGCGAGATCACCTCGAACTCGTCGGAGCGGACCGGCCAGTCCGGGGCGCACACCTTCACCACACCCGCCCGGGTGCCGAGCGCCAGACCGGGCGACCCCTGTGCGGACGGTCCCAGCGGGGCGAGCCCCACCACCGTCTCGCCGGGCTCCAGCGGCACCAGTTCGGCCGCCGACATGCCGCCGCGCAGTGACACCGTGCCGGACTGTTCCGGCAGCACCGGCAACGGCAGCACGTCGATCTTGAACGCGCGGCCGGCGCTGGTAACCAGCAGCACCCGGCCGCGGGCGGTGGAGTGCACGATCGCGCGTACCGCGTCGTGCTTGACCCGGCCGCTGCGCCGGCGCGCCTCGGCGGCCTCCTCCGACTCGGCCGCGGTCCGCGCCACCAGGCCGGTGGCGGAGAGGATCACCTGGCACGGGTCGTCGGCGACCTCCAGCGGACCGGCGGGCACCGAGGCGGCGAGCACCTCCTTGAGGTCGCCGTCGACGAGCGTGGTCCGCCGCGGCGCGCCGAACTGCTTGACCACTGCGGCCAGCTCGTCGGAGACCACCTTCCGCAGCACCTTGGGGTCGTCCAGGATCTTCGACAGCTCGGCGATCTCGCCGCGCAGCTTCTCCTGCTCGGCCTCCAGCTCCAGCCGGTCGTACTTGGTCAGCCGGCGCAGCGGGGTGTCCAGGATGTAGCTCGCCTGGATCTCGGAGAGCTTGAACTTCTGCATCAGGCCGTCCTTGGCGGCCTGGGCGTCCTCGCTGGCGCGGATCAGCTTGACCACCCGGTCGATGTCGAGCAGAGCGATCAGCAGGCCGTCGACCAGGTGCAGGCGTTCCTCCCGCTTGCGCTTGCGGTACGCGCTGCGTCGGGTCACCACCTCGTAGCGGTGGGCCAGGAACACGTCGAGCAGTTCCTTGAGCCCGAGCGTGCGGGGCTGGCCGTCGACGAGCACGAGGTTGTTCACGCCGAAGGACTGCTCCAGCGGGGTGAGCCGGTAGAGGTCGGCCAGCAGGGCCTGCGGGTTCACGCCGACCTTGCACTCGACGACGAGGCGGGTGCCGTTCTCCCGGTCGGTGAGGTCCTTGACGTCGGCGATGCCGGTGAGCCGCTTGGTCTTGTTGACCTCGTTGGTGATGGCCGCGATGACCTTCTCGGCGCCGACGCCGTACGGCAGCTCGGTGACGGTGATGGCCTGCCGGCCGCGGCTGCCCTCCAGCGGCCCGATCTCCACCCGGCCGCGCATGCGCACCACGCCACGCCCGGTCTCGTACGCGCGGCGCACCTCGTCCAGGCCGAGCAGCAGCCCGCCGGTCGGCAGGTCGGGGCCGGGGACGAACTCCATGAGCTTGTCGAGTGTGGCGTCCGGGTGGTTGATCAGCCAGCGGGCGGCCTGGACCACCTCGGCGAGGTTGTGCGGGATCATGTTGGTGGCCATGCCGACCGCGATGCCGGACGCGCCGTTGACGAGCAGGTTCGGGAACGCGGCCGGCAGCACGGTGGGCTGGGTCAGCGAGCCGTCGTAGTTCGGCTCGACGTCGACCGTGTCCTCGCCCAGCTCGCCGGTGAGCAGCATCGCCTCGCGGGACATCCGGGCCTCGGTGTTGTGGTTGACGAAGCCACCGGCCAGGAAGGAGTGGTCGGCGGATTCCACTCGAACGGAATAGACCTCCGCCGGCTCGTCGGGCGAGACCGCGACGACCTTCTCGTACCGATAGCCCGCATCCATCACGGGCAGGATCGTGGCGAGGACTTCGGTGTCCTTGATGCGGTCGATGATGCGGAGTCGTTCGGTTTCCCACCGCTCGACACGATCGAAGTTGTGGCTGGTGAGCCACTTGCGTCCGCTGCCCCGACGATCGAAGTCGATGCTGCTGCGCACGTAGTCGGCCACAAAGGGGACGTGGTCCTGACTGAGCCGATGCGAACGCAGCGGCGCATGCCGCAGCATCTTGGCCAGCACCGCCTGCTTGGTACGAAGGAAGCCGACACGAGTCGCGAAAGCCCTGATGTTTCGCGTCCCGGAAACCACCAAGCGGTGCTCCACCGAGCCACTGGGCCGGGTGTAGTGGCGCCGACAGGCGATCACGCCGAACTCCGCGAGCAGTTCTTGGACCTCCCGAGTCAGACGCTCGCTGTAGCTGGTGTACTGGATGGTGAAGCTGCTGTTGGCGACGCGGACTCCGCCGTCGCCTTCGAAGAGGGCCATCAGGAAGGCCCGCTTGACGCCCCACCCCCCTGCCCAGACGAACTCCGGCACGAACTTGTCCCTCGCCTGGTGACCGATCAGCTCGGCGAGTGGACTCGCCCGGAAGGCTTCCATCCCGCCGGCGACGTCCTGGACGTCAAGTTCGTGTATGCGGCGACGGTCCCGGCGCGTGTGCCGGTCGCTGACGTAGCGTCGTCCACCCACGACCTGGTCGTAGGCATGCAGGACCTCGCCGAAGAAATGCTCATCGGTATTGCTGAATCCTGCCCGCGACTCGCTCGCGAAGCCTTCAGAGACCCAGGCGCCACCGAGCACGCCGAGCATGTATTCGCGAGCGGTGGGGACGACCTGGTTCCATGCGTTCCGCGCGACACAGACCACCGAGCCCGGCGTCACCTCATCGAGCCGACGCCACTGGAAGACAGGGACGCCCATCGGAGCTTCGAGGCAGAGAACCAGATGATTCTCACTACCACGGAGGGAGAATCCGGTCTCAGTCGTGATCCGGAGCGTCGGGTGGACGCCCGAGTTGAAGACCTTGTTGACGCGAACCGCTTTGCCGTCCTTGTCGAGGACTTCGAAATCGGCCTCCGCCTCGCTGTTCGGCGGCAGGCCGACCACATCACCGATCCGTGGGCTGCTGCCATCGGCCAGGCGGATCCGGGTGTCACCCACGACGCAGTAGCGCGCCGCGGCCGGGCCGTCGTCCGGGCTGCCGAAGTTGCCGTGCCCGTCGATGAGCGGGACGTTGAGCGAGAAGTCCTGCGCCAGCCGCACCATCGCGTCGTAGATCGCGGTGTCGCCGTGCGGGTGGTACTTACCCATCACGTCGCCGACGATCCGGGCGCTCTTGACGTGGCCGCGGTCCGGCCGGTGGCCCTGCTCGTGCATGGACCAGAGGATGCGCCGGTGCACCGGCTTGAGCCCGTCGCGCGCGTCGGGCAGGGCGCGGGAGTGGATGACCGAGAACGCGTACTCCAGGTAGGAGTCCGAGACCTCGGTGACCAGCGGGTTGTCGAAGACGCGGGCGCCGGCCTGGTCGAAGGCGGCCAGATCCGCCTTCGCGCGGTCGTCCTTGCGGCGTGCCATGGTGCGGTTTCCTTCCGAGACGAACCCGTTGGTCAGGCGTCGATGGCGTCGCGGTCGACCCGGTCGGCGGAGTCGATCAGCCAGTTGCGGCGGGGTTCGACCTTCTCCCCCATGAGCAGTTCGAGGATCCGCTCGGCGGCCTCGACGTCGTCGAGCGTGATCCGGCGGACCGCCCGGGTGGCCGGGTTCATGGTGGTCTCCCACAGCTCGTCGGCGTCCATCTCACCGAGGCCCTTGAAGCGCGGGATCGGGGTGACGATCTGCTTGCCGGCCTTCTCCAGCTTGCGGACGGTCGCCTCCATCTCGGCCTGGGTGTAGGTGTAGACGGTCTGCGGGTTGCGCCCCTTCGTGGTGATCTTGTGCAGGGGCGGCATCGCCGCGTAGAGCCGTCCGGCCTCGATCAGCGGCCGCATGTAGCGGGCGAACAGCGTGATCAGGAGGGTACGGATGTGCGCGCCGTCGACGTCCGCGTCGGCCATGATGAGCACCCGGCCGTAGCGCAGGGCGGACAGGTCGAACGTCCGGCCGGAGCCGGCGCCGAGCACCTGCACGATGGCGGCGCACTCGGCGTTGTCCAGCACCTGCTGGAGGTTGGCCTTCTGCACGTTGAGGATCTTGCCGCGGATCGGCAGCAGCGCCTGGTATTCCGACGAGCGGGCCATGCGGCTCGTGCCCAGCGCGCTGTCGCCCTCCACGATGAACAGCTCGCTGCGCTCCACGCCGGTGGCGCGGCAGTCGACGAGCTTGGCCGGCATGGCCGCGCCCTCCAGCGCGGTCTTGCGGCGGGCGGCGTCCTTCTGCTGCTTCTGGGTGAGCCGGACCCGGGCCGCGTCGACGATTTTCTGGAGCACCGTACGGGCCTCGGCCTTGGTGCGGCGGTCGTCCAGCCAGCTCTTCAGGTGTGCCTCGACCAGGCCCTGGAGCACCTTGGTGATGCCGGCGGTGGACAGCTCGTCCTTGGTCTGCGAGGTGAACTGCGGCTCGGGGATGCGCACGTGCACCACAGCCGTCATGCCCTCCAGGACGTCGTCCAGGGTGGGCGCGTCCTCCTTGGGCTTGAGCAGGCCGCGGGCGTTGCGGGCGGCCTCGGCGAGGGTACGGGCGAGCGCCCGCTCGAAGCCCTTGCGGTGGGTGCCGCCGTGGGCGTTGCGGATGGTGTTGGTGAAGCACTCGACGGTGCGCTCGTAGCCGGTGCCCCAGCGGAACGCCACCTCGACCTCGGCACGTCGCTGCACGTTGGACTGCATGACGCCGTTGGCGTCGGCGGCGTTCTCCCGGTAGGTGCCCTCGCCGGTGACCAGCAGCGTGCCGGAGACCGGCCGGTCGCCGGCCGGGGCGAGGAACTCCACCATGTCGGTGAGGCCGTCGGGGAAGTGGAAGCTCTCCTCGACGGGTTCCTCGCCGGTCTCGTCGCGCAGCCGGTAGGCCACGCCGGGGACGAGGAACGCGGTGTTGCGCAGCTTGAGCCGGACCGTCTCGGTGTCGAGCGCGGCGCCGGTCTCGAAGTAGCGCGGGTCGTGCCACCAGCGGATCGAGGTGCCGGTGCGCTGGCCGCGCTTCATCGCGCCGACGATCTGGAGGCCGGGGCCCGGGGTGAACGGCGCGTCGGGGCCGTCGCCGTCGAAGACGCCCGGGACGCCGTGGCGGAACGACATGGCGTGGACCTTGCCGCCGCGCCGGACGGTGACGTCGAAGCGGCGGGACAGCGCGTTGACCGCCGACGCGCCGACGCCGTGCAGGCCGCCGGAGGTCTTGTAGCCGGAGCCGCCGAACTTGCCGCCCGCGTGCAGGCGGGTCAGCACCAGCTCGACGCCGGAGATGCCGGACTTGGCGTGCACGTCGGTGGGGATGCCCCGGCCGTCGTCGTCGACCTGGACCGAGCCGTCGGCGTGCAGGATCACGTCGACTCTGGTGGCGTGACCGGCGACACCCTCGTCGGTCGAGTTGTCGAGGATCTCGTTGACGAGGTGACCCACGCCACGGCTGTCGGTCGAGCCGATGTACATGCCCGGGCGCTTGCGGACGGCGTCGAGGCCCTCCAGATGCGTCAGGTCGTCGGCCCCGTAGAGGGTGTCAGGCTGTGCGGTCAACTGGTCGTACTCCCAGGTCTCGGCGGTGTGGTGCCGTTCACCGTGTGATCCCCCCACGATGATCGCCGGGCGCGGCGCGCCGGAGCGAGCCTAGCCGGGTGCCCCGACAGGTCGGCGGCACCGGGGCGGTGCGTTGCGCGATCGGCCTGCCGGCCGGGTCCCCGCCGCGGCCGTGTACGGCGGCCGGCGGGACGGGCTGGGGGTCCAGGCCGCACAACGCCCCGGGCGCCGGATGTCTTCCCCGGTGCGGGGCCGCGGATGTCGAACCATTGACGTCCGTCACACGCGCGTGATCTGATCGCCCCCCTGAAGAATCTTTCACATTTCGATGTCTGGGAGGTCGGGCATGTCCGTGTTCCGTCGTTCCGTGCTCGCGGCGGCGCTGGCGCTCGCCACGGTCGCGTTACCCGCCGCCGCGGCGCCCGCCCGGCCCGCTGCAGCCGCGCTGCCCACCGCCGCGGTGGCGCTGGGCGACAGCTTCATCAGCGGTGAGGGCGCCGGGGCGTACGCGCCGGTGGTGGACGTCAACGGGGTGGCCCAGGGCTTCCCCGGCTGGTCCGCCGCCAACGCCAACGCCTACTTCTGCCACCGCTCGCCGAACGCCTCACTGTTCCAGGCGAACCTGCCGGGCATCTCCGCCCGGTTCAACCTGGCCTGCTCGGGCGGCCAGCCGTACGACATCGCGAACGCCTCGTCGACGCGGACCAAGGGGCGGCAGGTGGCCGCCCAGCTCGACCAGCTCCGGACGGTGGCCCGGACCCACGACATCGACCTGGTCCTCGTCGGCCTCGGCTCGAACAACAGCTCGTTCACCTTCGGCAGCGTGGCGGAGAAGTGCGCCAACCGGTTCATCGCCGACGCGTGGACCGGCTGGTGGGAGTTCTGGGCGTACCTGGGCGGGCCGGTGGAGCAGAAGCCGTGCACCGACGCCGACCTGGGCACGGCCGCGCAGTTCACCGCCGCCACCGCGGAGACCACCACGGCGCTGCGGCAACTGCTGGCCACGCTGGACCAGATCGACGCCGACGGGCAGCACCGGGTGGTGTTCCAGGACTACACCAACCCGCTGCCGTTCGAGCTGGACCAGAGCTACTGGACCGAGGACAGCCGCGACGACACCCGGGACAAGTTCCGCGCGCTGGGCGCCGAGCGGTACGCGGCCGGCTGCCCGATCCACCGGGCCAGCCTGGCGCCCGGCCACCGCTTCTCGCAGGGGCTCGGCACGCTCGTCAGCTCGGTACGCGGCACGCTGGCCGCCGAGTTCCCGCAGGACGACCTGGTCTACCTGAACGTGCAGCGCGCATTCGACGGCGCCCGGCTCTGCGAGTCGACCGGCAGCCCGGGCAACGCCCTGGCCACGCCGATCCGGCTGATGGACGGCCCGACCGGCACGTTCGTCACCAGCCTCTCCGGGTACGACAAGCTCGACATCCAGCGGATCGCCAACGCCTGTGGCACGTACTTCCAGACCTGCCAGGAGTCGTGGCACCCGAACGCCGCCGGGCACAAGGTGCTCGGCCGGTGCCTGGCCGGGGCGGCGGCCACCGGCGCCCGTACCGTCTCCTGCGTCCGCGCCCCGGACGGCACGGTGAATGTGAGCTGAGCGCGCCGGGACCGGGCCGGGCATCCGGCCCGGTCCGGCGTCAGGCCCGGATCGCGGTGCCGAGCACGTGCGGCGAGGCCGGGGCCGGCAGCCCGGTCGGCGGGAAGCGGAACCGGTCCAGTTCGGTCACCTCGAAGCCGGCGGCCCGGATCGCGGCCACCGTGTCCCGGGCGGTGTGGCAGCCGGCGCAGAACAGCGGCCAGAGCGTGACGTCGGCGATGCGCTGGGCCCGGCGCAGGCCGGAGGTCCGGGCCACCACGTGTTCGTAGAAGCGCAGTTCCCCGCCGGGCCGCAGCACCCGCCGCGCCTCGCGCAGCGCGACCGCCTGGTCCGGCACCGAGCAGAGCACGAGCGACAGCACCACCGCGTCGGCGGCGCCGTCGGCGACCGGCAGCGCCTCGGCGAGACCGGCGGCGACTGTCACCGGGACCGGGGCGCCGGGCGCGGCGGCGCGGGCCAGGGCACGCAGGCGTGGTTCCGGCTCGACGGCGACCACGCGGCTCACCCCCGGCGGGTAGTGCGCGAGGTTGCGCCCGTTGCCGGCGCCGACCTCGACCACCCGGCCGCGCAGTCCGGCGACCAGGCGGGCGCGGTGCTCGGCCATGCCGGCCTGGTCCATGGCGACGCTGGCGCGGGCGAACAGCCGGGAGAAGATCGGATGGGAGACGGCCATCAGCGACCGGCCGGTGGCGCGCCGAGGCTGAGCAGGAGCGGGCCGGCGGATCCGTCGACCAGGTCGCCGAGGCGTACCCCGTCGAGCACGGCGAGGAACGCGGCCTGCGCGCGGCGCAGCTCACCGCGCAGCCGGCACTCCGCGATCAGCGGACAGACCGGCTGCGCGCAGTCGACCACCTCGCCGTCGCCCTCGAAGGCGCGGACCACCTGGCCGACGGTGATGTCCGCGGCGTGCTCGGCGAAGGCCACACCGCCGGAGCGGCCCCGGATGGTCACCAGGACCCCGATGCGTTGCAGCCGCTGCACCACCTTGGCGACGTGGCTGCGGGGCAGCGCGAGCCGGGTGGCGAGTTCGTCGACTGTGGCCCGCACCGGGGACGCGGCGGTCAGCATGGCGATCCGCAGCGCCATGTCGGTCGACCGGTTGAGCCTCACGCACCGACCCTAGCCACTCGGCGCCGTCCAGGACACAAGCAGATTCACGGTGACCCATGCCACCCCGGCACCGGGACCTTCGGCCCTAAAACAGGAATTGCTGATTCCTGTTTCGTGGGGATCGACCTGTTCGAGCCCCGGAAGGAGATTCGGTCGTGCTCTCGGAATCCTCAGCAGCGGTCGTGACCGCCACCCTGCCCGTCGTGCGGGCGCACGGCGAGGCCATCACCGGCCGCTTCTACCAGCGGATGTTCGACGCCCACCCGGACCTGCTGGACCTGTTCAACCGGGGCAACCAGGCCACCGGGGCGCAGAAGGCCGCGCTCGCCTCCGCCGTGGTCGCGTACGCGGCGCACCTGACCGGCGACACCGGCATGCCGTGGGGCCCGATCCTGGACCGGATCGCGCACAAGCACGCCTCGCTCGGCATCACCGCCACCCAGTACCCGATCGTCGGGCGGCACCTGCTCGCCGCGGTCGGCGAGGTGCTCGGCGACGCGGTCACCCCGGAGGTGGCCGCCGCCTGGGACGAGGTCTACTGGCTGCTGGCCTGCGAGCTGATCGCCCGCGAGGCGCGGCTCTACGCCGGCGCCGGCGTGCCCGAGGGCGGCCCGGTGTGGCGGGACTGGCGGGTCACCGGCCGCACCAGGGAGAGCGCCGACGTCGTCTCGCTCACCCTCGCGCCGGCCGGCGGCGGCGCTGCGCCCGGCTTCACCCCCGGCGAGTACGTCTCGGTCGCCGTCGACCTGGACGGCGGCCGGGGACAGCAGATCCGCCAGTACAGCCTCTCCGGCCGCCCCGGCGCCGACCAGTGGCGGATCACCGTGAAGCGGGTACGCGGGGAGGGCGGCGCGCCCGACGGGATGGTCTCCGGTCACCTGCACGACCGGGTGACCGTCGGCGACACGCTGCGGCTCAGCCCGGCGTTCGGCGACGTGGACGCCACCGGCGGCGACGGGCCGCTGCTGCTGGTCAGCGCCGGCATCGGGCTCACCCCGGCGATGGCGACGCTGGCGCACCTGGCCGACCGCGACCCCGGACGCCGGGTGACGCTGGCGCACGCCGACCGGGACGCCGAGGCGCACGCGCTGCGTGCGGAACTTCCCGCGCTCCAGCAGCGGCTGCCGAACCTGGCCGTCCAGCTCTGGTATCTCGACGCCGCCGGGGCCGACCTGCCCGGCCTGAAGGCGGAGGTGTCCGCCGGACTGATCGACCCGGACCGGCTCCCGCTGCCCGCCGGGGCGGCCGTGCACCTGTGCGGCCCGATCGCGTTCATGAACCTGGTGCGGAGCAACCTGCTGCGCCGGGGTGTGCCGGCCGAGCGGATCGCCTACGAGGTGTTCGGCCCCGGGATGCTGCCGGGCTGACGCCCCGCCGCGAAACAGGACTCCGCAGACCCGTTTTTCGGTCCGGGGACGCGTGTCGATGCCCTGGCCAGGGTCCGGAGCCTCCACAGCGGAGGAGACGGGCCCGCAGAGAAGTCGATGATCTACTGGTTAGGGGCGGAACCCGAGGGTACGGGTCCACCCATGCGCGTCCTTGGCATCAACGCGATCTTCCACGACCCGGCCGCCGCCCTGGTGGTCGACGGCCGGGTGGTGGCCGCCGCCGAAGAGGAGCGGTTCAGCCGCCGCAAGCACGGCAAACGGCCGGTGCCGTTCTCCGCGTGGGAGCTGCCCGAGTTGTCCGCAGCATGGTGCCTGGCCAGTGCGGGCATCGACGTCGACCGGCTCGACGCGGTCGCGTACTCCTTCGACCCCGGCCTGTGCCGCGACGCGGCCGAGTTGGGGCTGGCCGACCCGTGGGACGGGTTGCGGGTGGACTACGCGCGGCGCGCGCCGCAGTTCCTCGCCGCCGCGCTGCCCGGCCTCGACCCGGAGAAGGTGCGGTTCGTCCCGCACCACGTGGCGCACGCCGCCTCGGCCGGGCTGGCCGCGCCGCCGGCCGGGGACGACACGGCGGTGCTGGTGCTCGACGGCCGGGGCGAGGTGGCCAGCCACCTGGCCGGCGTCTACCGCGACGGGCGGCTGTCGCCGCTGCGCTCGCAGGAACTGCCCCACTCGCTCGGCCTGCTCTACGAGGACCTGACCCGGCACCTGGGCTTCCTCCACTCCAGCGACGAGTACAAGGTGATGGCGCTGGCCTCGTACGGCACGCCGAAGCACCTGGACGCGCTGCGCGAGCTGGTCCGGGTCACCGACGACGGCGGCTTCCGGGTCGAGCCGATCGACTGGGCGGGCCTGGCCAAGCGCGTCGAGGCGGGGACGGAGCTGGGCGAGGCGCACGCCGACCTGGCCGCCAGTGTGCAGCGGCGGCTGGAGGAAGTAGTGCTCGACCTGGCCCGCTGGCTGTACGACGCCTCCGGCGGCGCGCGCACCCTCGCGATGGCGGGCGGGGTGGCGCTGAACTGCGTGGCGAACGCGCGGATCGCCGCCGAGGGCCCGTACCGGGACGTGTGGGTGCAGCCGGCCGCCGGTGACGCGGGCACGGCGCTCGGCGCGGCGCTGCACGTCGCCGCCGAACTCGGTGACCGGACCGCCCCGATGACCGGGGTGGACCTGGGCCGGGGCTGGTCCGACGAGGAGCTGGAGGCCGAGCTGCGCCGGGCGGCGCTGCCGTACACCCGGCCGGAGTCGATCGCCGCCGAGGCGGCGGAGGTGCTCGCCGGCAACGGCATCGTCGCCTGGTACCAGGGGCGCAGCGAGTACGGCCCGCGCGCGCTCGGCCACCGGTCGCTGCTCGCCCACCCCGGCGACCGGGACACCACCCGCCGGATGAACGACGTGAAGGGCCGGGAGCAGTTCCGCCCGATCGCCCCGATGGTGCGCGCGGAACGCTTCCCGGACGTGTTCGAGGGCGTGTTCCCGAGCCCGTACATGCTGTTCGTGCACCGGGTGAAGCCGCAGTGGCGGGACCGCATCCCGGCCGTCACCCACGTCGACGGCACGGCCCGGGTGCAGACCGTGCACGCGGAGACCGAGCCGCTGGTGGCCGAGATGCTCGCCGAGTTCGAGCGGCGTACCGGCCTGCCGGTGGTGGTGAACACGTCGCTGAACACCGCCGGGCGGCCCATGGTGGACACGCCGCGTGAGGCGATGGAGCTGTTCGGCTCCGCGCCGGTGGACCTGCTCGCGCTCGGTCCGTTCGCGGTACGCCGCCGGGCGTTCGGCGGTGACCGGTGATCAGCCTGGTGGTGCCCACGCTGGGCCGCCCCAGCCTGGCCGCGCTGCTGGACGCGCTCGCCGCCCAACTGGGTGAGAAGAGAAGCGACGCCGCGAGCGACGTCGAGCTGCTGCTGGTCGACGACCGGGGCGAGGACGCCGGGGAGCTGGCCGTGCCGGGGGCGCTGACCGCGTACACGAAGGTGCTGACCGGGCGCGGCGCGGGCCCTGCGGCCGCCCGCAACCTGGGCTGGCGCGCGGCCCGGGGCGAATGGGTGGTCTTCCTCGACGACGACGTGGTCCCGGCGCCGGACTGGGCGGCGCGGATGCGCGCCGACCTGGCCGTGCCCGGCCGGGTCGGCGGCGTGCAGGGCGTGGTGGAGGTGCCGCTGCCTGAGCACCGGCGCCCCACGGACTGGGAACGCGGCACCGCCGGGCTGGCCGACGGGCGGTGGATCACCGCGGACATGGCGTACCGGCGGGCCGCGCTCGCCGCCGTCGGCGGGTTCGACGAGCGGTTCCCGCGCGCCTATCGGGAGGACGCCGAGCTGGCCCACCGGGTCCGCCGCGCCGGCTGGGAGCTGGTGCGCGGCGAACGACGGGTGACCCACCCGGTGCGACCGGAGAGCCGCTGGGTCAGCCTGCGCACGCAGCGCGGCAACGCCGACGACGCGCTGCTGCGCCGCCGCTACGGCCGCCGCTGGCGCACCGACCTGGACCTGCCGCCGGGGCGGCGGCCCCGGCACGCCGCGATCACCGCTGCGGGCACTGTGGCCCTCGCCGCCGTCGCGGCACGGGCCGCCGTCCGGCAGCCGGCGCGGCGGGCGCTCGGCGTGGCCGGCGGCCTGGCCGCGCTCGGGTGGGCGGCCGGGACCGCCGAGTTCGCCCGGGCCCGGATCGCACCCGGTCCGCGCACCCCGGACGAGGTCGCCACCATGCTCGTCACCAGCGCGCTCATCCCGCCGCTGGCGACGCTCCACTGGGTACGCGGCTGGTGGCGCGCCCGCGCCGTCCCGGCCGGGGACGGCCGCTGATGTCCACCCCCGAGCTGCCGCGCGGGCTGTACGACGCGGTGCTGCTGGACCGCGACGGCACGCTGGTGGAGGACGTGCCGTACAACGGCGACCCGGAGAAGGTACGGCCGGTGCCCGGCGCCCGGGAGGCGCTGGACCGGTTGCGCGCGGCTGGACTGCGGCTGGCGGTGGTGACGAACCAGTCCGGCCTGGCCCGGGGCCTGTTCACCGAGGCCCAGATGCACGCCGTGCACACCCGGATCGAGGAGTTGCTGGGCCCGTTCGACCACTGGGCGATCTGCCCGCACGACGACGGCGACCGCTGCGCCTGCCGCAAGCCGGCACCCGGCCTGGTGCACGAGGCGGCGCGCGCGCTCGGCACCACGCCGTCCCGGTGCGTGCTCGTCGGCGACATCGGCCGGGACATGACCGCCGCGCTCGCCGCCGGCGCCACTGGTGTGCTGGTACCCACCCCTGTCACCCGGCCCGAGGAGGTGGCCGCCGCGCCGGCCGTGGCCCGGGACCTGCCCGCCGCGGTGGACGAGATCCTGCGCCGGGCGCGGGCGGTCCGGCCGGTGACGCCCCGGACGACCGGCACGGTGCTGGTGGTCCGCAGCGACTCCGCCGGAGACGTGCTGGTGACCGGGCCGGGCATCCGGGCGGTGGCAGCCGGCGCGGCGCGCGTGGTGCTGCTGTGCGGGCCACGCGGCCGGGCCGCCGCCGAACTGCTCCCCGGCGTCGACGAGATCGTCGAGTGGCCCCTGCCCTGGATCGACGGCTCCCCCGCGCCGGTGGACCCGGACGACATACGCGCACTGACCGACCGGCTGGCGGCGGTACGCGCCGACGAGGCGGTCGTGTTCACCTCCTTCCACCAGTCCGCGCTGCCCCTTGCCCTGCTGCTGCGCCTGGCCGGCGTGCCCCGGATCAGCGCCATCAGCGACGACTACCCGGGCAGCCTGCTCGACGTGCGCCACCGCGTCCCGGCCGGCGTACCCGAACCCGAACGCGCCCTGTCCCTCGCCGCCGCCGCCGGCTTCGCGCTGCCCGACCAGGACGAACCGGCGCTGCGCGTGCGGACCGGGCCGGACCCGGAACCGCCCGGCGGGGAGTACGTCGTGGTGCACCCCGGCGCGTCGGTGCCCGCCCGGGCCTGCCCGCCGCGGCTCTGGACGCGGATCGTGGCCGCGCTGGCAGCCGACGGACGGCGGGTGCTGGTGACGGGCGGGCCGGACGAGCGGGACCTGACCGCCGAGGTGGCCGCCGCCGCAGGCGTGGACCTGGGCGGTACGACGGACCTGGCCGGGCTCGCCCGGCTGCTCACCGGCGCCCGGTGCCTGGTGGTCGGCAACACCGGCCCGGCGCACCTGGCCGCCGCGCTCGGCGTGCCGGTGGTGAGCCTGTTCGCCCCCACCGTGCCGTTCGGACAGTGGGGACCGTACCGGGTGCCGACGGTGCGGCTCGGCGACGCGGGCGCGCCCTGCCGGGACACCCGCGCCACCGTCTGCCCGGTCCCCGGGCACCCGTGTCTGAGCGGCGTCGACCCGGGCGCGGTGGTGGCCGCCGTCCGCACGCTGGCCCCCGGCTGACCCGCCCGCGCCGCCGTCGAGCACCGCAACCGTCGCCCCCGAGGAGAGAGATGAACGTACTGCTGTGGCATGTGCACGGCTCCTGGACGACGTCCTTCGTGCACGGCAAGCACCGCTACCTGGTGCCGGTCACCCCGGACCGCGGCCCGTACGGCCTCGGCCGGGCGCGCACCTACCCGTGGCCGGACAGCGCCGTGGAGGTCACCCCCGAGGAACTGCGCGACACCGACGTCGATTTGGTGATCCTGCAACGCCCGGAGGAGATCGACCTGGCCGCCGAATGGCTCGGCCGCCGGCCCGGCCGCGACGTGCCCGCGATCTACGTCGAGCACAACACCCCGAAAGGCGACGTGCCCAACACCCGCCACCCGATGGCCGACCGCGACGACCTGCTCCTCACCCACGTCACCGCGTTCAACCAACTGTTCTGGGACAACGGCGCCACCAGGACCACAGTGGTCGACCACGGCGTCGTACCGCCCGCCGTCGAGTGGACCGGAGAACTCGACCGCCTCGCCGTCGTCACCAACGAACCGGTACGCCGCTGGCGGGTCACCGGCACCGACCTCATGCCGCGCTTCGCGGCGGTCGCCCCGCTCGACGTGTACGGGATGGGCGTGGCCGGGCTGCCGGACGCGCTCACCGCGGCGGGCTTCCCGGGCCTGCCGGTCACCGGGCACGAGGACCTGCCACAGCACGCCATGCACGCCGAACTCGCCAAACTGCGCGCGTACCTGCACCTGTGCCGCTGGACCTCACTCGGCCTCAGCCTCATCGAGGCCATGACCATGGGCATGCCCGTGGTGGCACTGGCCACCACGGAAGCGGTGGACGCCGTCCCACCGGACGCCGGGGTGCTGTCCACCCGCGTCGACACGCTCGTGGAGGCGGCGCACTGGCTGACCGAGGATGCCGACGCCGCGTACCGGCTCGGCGCACGGGCACGCGAGGTGGCGAAGGAACGGTTCGGTCTGGACCGCTTCCTCGCCGACTGGGACCGGATCCTGGAGGAGGAGACATGCGCATCGCGATGATTTCCGAGCACGCCAGCCCACTCGCCGCCCTCGGCGAGGAGGACGCGGGCGGCCAGAACACGCACGTGGCGGAACTCGCGTCCGCGCTCACCGGCGCGGGACACGACGTCCGCGTCTACACCCGCCGCGACTCCCCCACGCTGCCCGAGGTGGTCGGCGCACCGGACGGCTACCAGGTGTGCCACGTGCCGGCCGGTCCCGCCCGGCGGGTGCCGAAGGACGACCTGCTGCCGTACATGGGGGAATTCGGCAGCTGGCTGGCCGACACCTGGCGGCGCGGCGGCTGGACCCCGGACGTTGCGCACGCGCACTTCTGGATGAGCGGACTGGCGACCGTGCACGCGAGCCGCCGCACCGGCGTGCCGACGGTGCTGACGTACCACGCGCTCGGCACCGTGAAGCGCCGCCACCAGGGCGCCCGGGACACCAGTCCACCGGGGCGCGCCGGCTACGAGCGGGCACTCGGCCGGGCGGTGGACCGGGTCGTCGTGCAGTGCTCGGACGAGGTCGCCGAACTGGTCCGGATGGGCGTACCCCGGTCCCGGATGGTGCTCGTGCCGTCCGGCGTCAACGAGGCGGTGTTCCACCCGGACGGCCCGGTCGCGCCGCGCGACCCGGCCCGCCCGCGCATCCTCACCGTCGGCCGGATGGTCGAACGCAAGGGCTTCCTGGACGTGGTCCGGGCGCTGCCGGCGGTGCCGGACGCCGAGTGCGTCGTGGTCGGCGGCCCGCCGGCCCACCTGCTGCCCGCCGACACGTTCGCCCGCCGGCTGTCCGCGCTCGCCGACTCGTGCGGCGTGGCCGACCGGGTACGGCTGCTCGGCGGCGTGCCGCGCGAGGAGATGGGCGCCTGGTACCGGTCGGCGGACGTGCTCGTGGCCGCCCCCTGGTACGAGCCGTTCGGGCTCACCCCGCTGGAGGGCATGGCCTGCGGCGTGCCGGTGATCGGCACGAACGTCGGCGGCATCGCCGACAGCGTGGTGGACGGGCTCACCGGCGACCTGGTGCCGCCGCGTGACCCCCGCGCGCTCGGCACCGCGCTGCGCCGGCTGCTCGGCGACAACGTGCGCCGGTTCGCGTACGCCACCGCCGCGCTCGACCGCATCCGCAGCCGGTACTCCTGGAAGCGGTGCGCCGAGCAGCTCGGCGCGGTCTACGGCACGCTGGCCGGCGCGGCCCGGCCCACACCGGCGGTGGCGTGATGACCGGTCCCGACCCGCTGGAGACGCACCTGACCGGGCTGGCCGCGGCCCTGCTGCCGTACCGGCGGGAGGCGCAGCGGCTGGCCGCCTGGGGCACGGAACTGGCGTGGACGCTGGCCCGGGGCGGGCGGTTGCTGGTGGCCGGCAACGGCGGCAGCGCCGCCGAGGCCCAGCACCTCACCGCCGAACTCGTCGGCAAACTCCGCCACGACCGCCAACCCCTGTCCGCCATCGCCCTGCACGCCGAAACCAGCGCCCTCACCGCCATCGCCAACGACTACGGATACGACGAAACCTTCGCCCGACAGGTACGCGCCCACGGCCGACCCCACGACATCCTCCTGCTCCTGTCCACCAGCGGCACCAGCACCAACCTCCTCACCGCCGCCCACGCCGCCCACCAGACCGGACTACGCTGCTGGGCCTTCACC
>NZ_RCVK01000250.1:0-17155 GCF_003667485.1 Micromonospora sp. BL1 | reverse complement strand
GGGTTGAGCAGGGGTGAGAGTGGCGACGTGGGCGTTGCGGGTGGTCGGAGATCCTCGGGGTACGTGCGAGACTAGACAACCATGAGCGACCCACGGATCACCTCGTCGATCTTCACCCGCGGCGCGGTCGACCTCAGCGCGCTGCGCACCCCCGCACCGGCCGACACCTCCTCCGCCACACCGTCCCAGGGCGCTGGGCCGACCGGGCTGCCGGGCAGCCCCGCCGGCTCCGCCGCCGTGATCGACGTGACCGAGGCGAACATCCAGTCCGAGGTGCTCGAACGCTCGCTCACCACACCGGTCGTGGTCTTCTTCGGCGCCGCCGGCTACCCGGAGAGCGACCAGTTCGCCCCGGTGCTGGAGCGGCTGGCCGCCGAGGGCGGCGGAGCGTGGTTGCTGGCCCGGGTCGACGTGCAGCAGCAGCCGCGCCTCGCGCAGATGTTCCAGCTCCAGACGCTGCCAACCACGTACGCCATCGTCGGTGGGCGCCCGATCGACGCCTTCCCCGGCCCGGTGCCCGAGTCGCAGTTGCGACAGTGGCTCCAGGCGGTCCTGAAGGCCGGTGGCGTCACAGTCGCCGAGCCGGAGGACCCGCGCCTCGACGCCGCCGACGACGCGCTGATGAGCGGTGACCTCGACGCCGCCGAGGCGGCGTACCGGAAGATCCTGGCCGAGACCCCGGCCGACGCGGCGGCGGAGGCGGGCCTGGCGCAGGTCGGGCTGGCCCGCCGGGTGGCCGGCGCGGACCCGCAGGGTGCGCTCGACGCCGCGGCCGCCGCCCCCGACGACGTGGACGCCCAACTGCTCGCCGCCGACATCGAGGTGCTCAGCGGCCTCGCCGACCAGGCGTACAAGCGGCTCGTCGGCCTGGTCCGGCGCACCGCCGGGGACGACCGGGACCGGGTACGCCAGCACCTGCTCGGCCTGTTCACCATCGCCGGCCCGGACGACCCCGCCGTGGCCTCCGCCCGACGCGCCCTGGCCAGCGCACTGTTCTGAGTCAACCCGCGCGGGCCGGCGCACCGCCGGCCCGCCCGACCACCGAGGACGGGAGCCCATGATGCGCCGGATCGCCGTCCTCGACGCGCCGACGAACCTCGGACTGCGCCCGCCCACCGCGAGCTCCGTCCCCGGCTGCGCCAAGGCGCCGGGTGCGCTGCGCGACCACGGCCTGCTCGCCCGGCTGCGGGCCCGCGACGCCGGCTGCCTCACCCCGCCCCGGTACGACCCGGGGGACTGGCGCCCCGGCGACGGCGTCTGCCACGCGCCGGAGATCTCCGCGTACTCGGCGGCGCTCGCCGACCGGATCGGCGCGATCATCGACCGGGGCGAGTTCCCGCTGGTGCTCGGCGGCGACTGCTCGGTGCTGCTCGGCTCGGCGCTGGCCATGCACCGCCTCGGTGAGGCGGTCGGCGGGCGGATCGGGCTGGTCTTCGTCGACGGCCACTCCGACTTCCGGCACCCCGGCAACGCCTCCTACGTCGGCGCGGCAGCCGGGGAGGACCTGGCCCTGGTCACCGGCCGGGGACAGCCCGACCTGGCCGCGATCGAGGGCCGGCGGCCCTACTTCCGGGACATCGACGTGGTGGTGCTCGGCATCCGCGCGCAGGACGAGTACCGGCTCGACCTCCAGGCCGCCGGCATCACCACCCGGCCGGTGCCGGCGCTGCGCGCCGAGGGTGCCGCCCGGACCGCGCAGTGGGCGCACGAGCAGCTCGTCGACTGCGCCGGGTACTGGGTGCACATCGACGTGGACGTGCTCGACCCGGCGGTGATGCCCGCCGTGGACGCGCCCGACCCGGGCGGCATCGCCTTCGCCGAGCTGGAGATCCTGCTCGCCGGGCTGGTCGACACCCCGCACTGCCTCGGCGTCGAGCTGACCGTCTTCGACCCCGACTACGACCCGGACGGGGCGTACGCGGCCGAGATCGTGAACACGGTGGTGGCCGGGCTCGCCCCGGTGGTCGCGCCGGGCGCCGTGCCGCCCCGGCTGCTGCCGGCCGGGCCGGTCGCGCCGGCGCCCCGCGCCGCCGACAGCCGGCCCGAGCCCGAGCCGCTGCCCGCCCCGGCTGCCGTACCGGCGCCGGCGGTCGCGGTGGAGCCGATCGGCCCCGACCCGACCGCCGCCGACGACCTCGGCGAGGACCCGCTGGGGCCCGGCCTGCTGCGCCGCGCGCCCGCCGGGGACGAGCCGGACCCGGCCCGCTCCGGCATCGACATCGCCTGACCGGTACGCCTCAGCGCGCCGCCCGGCCGGACCGGGCTCGGCTCAGGGCCGGGCGGTGCGGAACCCGCTCAGCTCGCGGCGAGGCCGCGCAGGAACTTCTCGGCGATCGGCGCGGCGACCTTCGAGCCCGCCCCGCCCTGCTCGACGAAGACGGCGAAGGCCACGTCGCCCTGCCAGCCGACGAACCAGGCGTGCGTGTGCGCCGGGTTGTTGTCGTACTCCGCGGTGCCGGTCTTGCCGTGCACCGGCTCGCCCGGCACGTCCGCCAGCGCGCTGCCGCTGCCCGAGGTGACGACCCCGCGCATCATCGACTTCAGCGCCGCCACCGACTCCGGCTTGAGCGCCTCGCCGGCCGGCGCGGGCTTGGCCGGTGCCGGGTCGAGCAGCAGCTTGGGCTGCTCGAACTTGCCCCGGGCCACCGCTGCCGTGGCGCTCGCCATCGCCAGCGGGCTAACCAGCGTGGTGCCCTGGCCGATCGCGGCGGCGGCCTGCTCGGTGGCCGGGCCGTTGGCGGAGATCTTGCCGGTGAACGCGTCGGTGCCGAGATCCCACGCGGCCTCCAGGCCGAGCGTACGGCCGGCCTGCGCCAGCCCGTCCGGGCCGAGCTTCGGCGCCAGCGCCACGAACGCGGTGTTGCACGACTTGGCGAAGTCGGTGGCGAACGGCACCGCGCCCAGCTCGAAGTTGTCCGAGTTCTTGAAGACCCGGCCCTCGACCGTCGACGTCTTCGGGCAGTCCACAGTCGTCTGCGGCGTCACCGCGCCCCGGTCGAGCAGGCCGAGCGCGCTGACCATCTTGAACGTCGAGCCGGGTGGCACCTGGGCGGTGAAGGCGAGGTTGTCGCCCGCCGCGCCCGGGCCGTTCGCGGCGGCCAGCACCGCGCCGTCGCTGATCCGAACGGCGACCAGGGCGGAGCGGCGGGTCTGCCCGCGCAACGCGGCGTCGGCGGCGTTCTGGGTGGCCGCGTCGATGGTGGTCTTCACCGGCTGACCCGGCTTCGGGTCGGCGCGGTACAGCTCCGTGCCGGTCGGCTCCACCTTGCCGTCCGGGGTGGTCCGCTCGGTGATCACGGTGACGCCGGGGACGCCGCGCAGCCGCTCGTCGTACCGGCCCTGGAGACCGCCGTGGCCGACCAGGTCGCCGCGCGCGTACCGCTCGGGGTGGGCCTGGAGGTCGTCGGCGGTGGCCTGGTCGACCGAGCCGAGCAGCGCCCGGGCGAACTCGCGGGTCGGCGCCAGCATGAGCTGCTCGGAGACGAACCGGGTGCCGGGCAGGTCGTAGATGCGCGGCTTGATCTGCCGGTACGCCTCGTCGCGCAGCGTCACCACCTCGACGAGCCCGTCCGCCTTCGCCTCCTTGAGTCGCTTGGGCAGGTCGCCCAGGTCGACCGGCGGGGTGAGCGCGGGCCGGATCGCCTTGAACGCGGCGTCCAGCTTCTTGACCAGGCCGGGCACGTCGGTGACCTCGCCGGGGACGACCTGCACCCGGACCACGGGGCGCGGCGCGACGATCGGCTGACCGGCCGCGTCCAGCACACCGGCGCGCTGCGCCGGCTCCCGCCGTAGCGCGATCTTGTCGCCGCTCTCCAGCTTCTCGTACACCACCGACGGCTCCCAGATCACCTGCCACTTGTCGTCGCCGCCGCGCTTGAGGCGTACCGGATTCTCGTAGGCCCAGGTGCCACCGCCGGGCAGTGCCCAGCTCACCTTGATCCGGGCGGTGGCCACGTCCCCCTTGGTGGTGATGTCGCCGGTGCGCGCCAGCTCGGGCGGGTCGGCCGCGAGCGCGCCGCTGAGCGCCTGGATCTGCTTGGTCACCTCGGCGGCGGGCACCCGCCCGCCGGCCGGCTCGACGAAGCCGACCGCCTGGAGGTCGCCGGAGTGCCAGCCGCCGAGGAACGCCTCGACGGCCGTCTCCGGGCCGTCGTCGCCGGAGCATCCGGTCAGCGCGCCGGCCGAGACCAGCACGGCGGCCAGCGCCGCGAGGACGCGGTGACGGGTGTGGCGGTGGGGGCGGACGGGGTACGACACGGGCATGAAGCGGTCCCTCCGGTGCTCAACTGCCCTGCACGCTAGTACGGCCCGGCGTTCGCCACCGCCCCGCCACGGCCTCCGGCAGCGCGAGAAGCGGCGTGTGGCAGTGTGATGAACATCGCCAGCCGGGGTACTCCGCGAGCGGCCGACCACGGACCCGCAACGGGTGAAAGGACAGAGTCCCGATCCGGACGTCCGGCCAGTGGTCCGCCGCGGGAGGTACCACGCGGTAGGGCCTAGGCTGGGCGGCAGAGTGACCCACAACGCGGTGGGTCGAGGGGAGTGGCACCGATGGACCGGCGTCCGGCGATCAAACCGGGACCCGACCTCCGGCAGGCTGACACCGGCCGGGACGACGACAGCTTCGATTCGGCGACCGACGGAGACGGTTTCAGCCGTCTCGACACAGGAGTGACCGGGATGACCGGTTCCAGCATCGACACCCTCTACGACCTGGGCCTGCCTGCGCAGGCACTGGCCGACGAGTCGGAGGACGCCGAGCTGGACGAACCCGTTCCCAACGCGGAGCGGCTGGTCGCCCAGGCGGTCGCGCTGGCCGGCGACGACCACGACGCGGCCACACTGGTGGACCGCTTCTGGCGGTTCGCGCCGGACGAGGAGCTGATCGGCTTCACCGCCGAGGAGATGCTGGAGGCGGCCCGGGCCCACCGGGACCTGGCCCAGCAGCGGGTGCCGGGCGAGCTGAAGCTCCGCATCCACGAGCCGGACGCCGAGCAGCACCACACGGTCGTCGAGATCGTCACCGACGACATGCCGTTCCTGGTCGACTCGGTGACCGCCCTGCTGAACTCCCGTCACCTGGACGTGCACCTGCTGGTGCACCCGCTGGTCGTGGTGCGGCGCGAGCCGCTGGGCCGGCTCACCGAGGTCTCGGCGGACGTGGAACCGGACGACGCCATCGCCGGTGACCTGGTCGAGAGCTGGATGCGGATCGAGATCGACCCGGTCCGCGACCCGGCCGAGCGGGAGACGCTGCGCCGCGAGTTGCAGCGGGTGCTCACCGACGTGCGCGAGGCGGTCGAGGACTGGCCGAAGATGCGGCAGCGGGCCCTCGCGCTCGCCGACGAGCTGGCCGCCGCCCGGACGTCGGACAACCGCCCGCCGGTGCCGGAGAAGGACATCACCGACTCGGTGGAGCTGCTGCGCTGGCTGGCGCACGACCACTTCACGTTCCTCGGCTACCGGGAGTACCGCCTCGTCCACACCGACGGCGCGCGCGGCGGGCAGGCCCTGGAGGCGGTGCTCGGCACCGGGCTGGGCATCCTGCGCTCCGACTCGCCGGAGGCCCGGTCGCTGAACTCGATGACGCCCGAGGCGCACGAGAAGGTGCTGGAGAAGCGCCTGCTCATCATCACCAAGGCCAACTCGCGTGCCACGGTGCACCGTTCGGCGTACCTCGACTACATCGGCTTCAAGATCTTCAACGAGGCCGGCGAGGTGGTCGGGGAGCGGCGTTTCCTGGGCCTGTTCTCCACCGCCGCGTACCGGACCAGCGTGCAGGAGCTGCCGGTGGTGCGGCGGAAGGTCGCCGAGGTGCTCGACCGCTCGGGCCTGAGCCTGCGCAGCCACTCCGGCAAGGACCTGTTGCAGATCCTGGAGACCTACCCGCGCGACGAGCTGTTCCAGATCAAGACCGACGACCTCTACCACGCGGTGATCGGCGTGCTGCGGATGGCGGGCCGCCGGCAGCTGCGGGTGTTCCTGCGCCGCGACGCGTACGGGCGGTTCATCTCCTGCCTGATCTACCTGCCGCGGGACCGGTTCACCACGCAGAACCGGCTGCGCATGCAGGACATCCTGCTGCGCGAGCTGAACGGCGTCGGCGTCGACTACACCACGCGGGTGACCGAGTCGATGCTGGCCCGGGTGCACTTCATCGTGCGTACCGACCCGAACAACCCGCCCGGTGACATCGACGCCGACCTGCTCGCCGAGGAACTGGCCGACGCGACCCGGCTCTGGGACGACGACTACCGGCTGGTGCTGGAACGCAAGCTCGGCGACGAGCAGGCCAAGCACCTGTTCGCCCGGTACGCCGACGCGTTCCCGGAGGGCTACAAGGACGGGCACACGCCGTACGAGGCGATGAAGGACCTGGCGAAGCTGGAGCTGCTGGAGGAGCCCGGCCAGCTGGAGATGCACCTGTTCCGCAAGCAGGCGCCGCCGCGTCCGTACGCCGCCCGCGCCGCCGACGCCGACGACGCGATGGACGTGCGGTTCAAGGTCTACCGGTACGGCGAGCCGATGATGCTCTCCGCCGTGCTGCCGGTGCTGCACTCGCTCGGCGTGAAGGTGGTCGACGAGCACCCGTACGAGGTGGAGCGCGTCGACGGCCGGATCTGGCTCTACGACTTCGGTCTGGAGCTGCCCGAGCGGCACCAGGACCTGGCCGAGGTGCGCCCGCACGTGGAGAACGCCTTCGCCGCCGCCTGGCGGGGCGAGGCCGAGGTGGACGGCTTCAACGAGCTGGTGCTGCGGGCCGGGCTCACCTGGCGGCAGGTCGTCGTGCTGCGCGCGTACGCGAAGTACCTGCGGCAGGCCGGCACCGTGTTCTCCCAGGAGTACATGGAGCAGACGTTCATCGCGTACCCGCAGATCGCCGAACTGCTGGTGAAGCTGTTCGAGACCCGGTTCGCCCCGGGCGCGACCACGCTCGACGAGCGGCGGCAGCGCAGCGGCGAGCTGGTCGACGCGATCGGCGAGGCGCTGGACGAGGTGGCCAGCCTCGACCAGGACCGCATCCTGCGGGCCTACCTGACGCTGATCCAGGCCACGCTGCGCACCAGCTTCTACCAGAAGCCGGTGGGCGGGCGGCCCAAGGCGTACGTGGCGTTCAAGCTGGACCCGCAGGCCATCCCGGACCTGCCGGCGCCGCGGCCCAAGTTCGAGATCTTCGTCTACTCGCCCCGGTTCGAGGGCGTGCACCTGCGGTACGGGCCGGTGGCCCGCGGCGGCCTGCGCTGGTCCGACCGGCGCGAGGACTTCCGGACCGAGGTGCTCGGCCTGGTCAAGGCGCAGATGGTGAAGAACGCGGTGATCGTGCCGGTCGGCGCCAAGGGCGGCTTCGTGCTCAAGCAGAAGCCGGGCGACCGGGACGAGGCGGTGATCTGCTACAAGGAGTTCATCTCCGCGCTGCTCGACGTCACCGACAACATCGTCAGCGGCGAGATCGTGCCGCCGGAGGACGTGGTCCGGCACGACGGCGACGACCCGTACATGGTGGTGGCCGCCGACAAGGGCACCGCGACGTTCTCCGACATCGCCAACGAGATCTCCGAGGCGCACAGCTTCTGGCTGGGTGACGCGTTCGCCTCCGGCGGCTCGGCCGGCTACGACCACAAGAAGATGGGCATCACCGCCCGGGGCGCCTGGGAGTCGGTGAAGCGGCACTTCCGGGAGCTGGGCCACGACACCCAGACGCAGGACTTCACAGTGGTCGGCGTCGGTGACATGTCCGGCGACGTGTTCGGCAACGGGATGCTGCTGTCGCAGCACATCCGGCTGGTGGCCGCGTTCGACCACCGGCACATCTTCCTCGACCCGGACCCGGAGTCGGCCCGGTCGTGGGAGGAACGCAAGCGGCTGTTCGACATGCCCCGCTCGTCGTGGGAGGACTACGACCGCGAGCTGATCTCCGAAGGCGGCGGCGTCTACCCGCGTACGGCGAAGTCGGTGCCGGTCTCGCCGCAGGTCCGCGCGGTGCTCGGCCTCGACGAGGACGTCACGCAGCTCAGCCCGCAGGAGCTGATGAAGGCGATCCTCACCGCGCCGGTCGACCTGTTTTGGAACGGCGGCATCGGCACCTACGTGAAGGCGTCCAGCCAGACCAACGCCGAGGTGGGCGACAAGTCCAACGACGCCATCCGGGTGGACGGCAAGGGCCTGCGCTGCCGGGTGGTCGGCGAGGGCGGCAACCTGGGCTTCACCCAGCAGGGCCGGATCGAGTACGCCTCGACCGGCGGCCGCATCTACACCGACTTCATCGACAACGCGGCCGGTGTGGACTGCTCCGACCACGAGGTCAACATCAAGATCCTGCTCAACACGGCGGTGGCCGACGGTGAGCTGGACCGGCCGGAGCGCGACGAGCTGCTGGCCCAGATGACCGACGAGGTCGCCGATCTGGTGCTGCGGGACAACTACGACCAGGCGCGGGCGCTCAACAACGCCCAGGCCCAGGCCGCCTCGTTGCTCCCGGTGCACCGGCGGATGATCAACGAGTTGGAGCGGTCCGGCGCGTTGAACCGGTCGCTGGAGGCGTTGCCGTCGGACGAGGAGCTGGCGGTCCGCACCGAGAGCGGCCTGACCGCGCCGGAGTTCGCGGTGCTGCTCGCGTACGTCAAGATCGTGCTGGAGCGCGAGATCGTCGGCGAGGGCCTGGCGGACGAGGAGTGGACGACCGACGTCCTGGTCAACTACTTCCCGACGCCGCTGCGGCAGCGCTTCGCCGACCGGATGGGCCGGCACCGGCTGCGCCGGGACATCGTCACCACGGTCCTGGTCAACGAGGCGATCAACCGGGGCGGCATCTCGTTCGTCTTCCGGGTGGTCGAGGAGACGGCCGCCTCCGCGGCGGACGTGCTCCGGGCGTACGTGGTGGTCCGCGAGGTGTTCGGCCTCCGTGACCTGTGGGACGCCGTCGAGGCGCTGGACAACAAGGTCTCGCCCGAGTTGCAGACGGCGGTCTACCTGGACACCCGGCGGCTGCTCGACCGCGCGGTGCGCTGGCTGGTCACCAACCGGCGCTCGCCGATCGACGTGCCGGCGGAGATCGCCCGGCTGCGCGACGGTGTGGCCCGGCTCCTGCCGGACCTGGAGCACCGGTTCTGGGGCACCGAGCGGGAGGCCATCGCGGCGCACATCGAGTCGCTGGTCGGCCGCGGGCTGCCGCGTGACCTGGCCGAGCAGGCGACCCGCCTGATGTACAGCTTCGGCCTGCTCGACATCGTCGAGACGGCGCAGGCAACCGGGCGGGACGTGAGCGAGGTGGCCTCGGTCTACTTCGTGCTCTCCGACCGGTTCCGGGTCGACGCGCTGCTGTCGAAGATCTCCCTGCTGCCTCGCGAGGACCGGTGGCAGACCCTGGCCCGGATGGCGCTGCGCTACGACCTGTACGCCGCGCTCGCCGCGCTCACCGCGGAGGTGCTCGGGTCCACGCCGGAGGATGTGCCGCCGGTGGAGCGGGTGCAGGAGTGGGAGCAGGCGAACGCCACCTCGATCCACCGGGCGCACCGGGCGATGGGGGAGTTCGACGAGTCCCGCGCCGACCTGTCCGCGCTGTCGGTGCTGCTGCGCCAGATCCGTACCCTGGTCCGGACCTCGGCGGCGGCCTGACCGCTCCGACGCGCGTGGCCCGGTGGTCGGTTCCCCGACCACCGGGCCACTGCCGTTCCCGGCCTCAGCCCGTCATCGCCGCGTAGACGACGATGTTGTTCAGGTAGCTGCCGGCCGTCTTGTCGAACACCCCGCCGCAGGTCACCACGCGCAGGGCGGGGACGTCCGACGGGCCGTAGACCTGCGCGGCGGGAAAGGCGGTCTTCGGGTACGACCCCACCTCCCGCACCGTGAACGTGGCGGCCGAGCCGTCCTGCCGGGCGACCACGATCGTGTCGCCGGGCACCAGCGCGCCGAGGTTGAAGAACACCGCCGGGCCGAGCTGGGCGGAGTCGACGTGACCCACGATCACCGCGTTGCCGGACTCGCCCGGGCTGGCGCCGGGGGAGTACCAGCCGGCCTTCATGGCCTGGTCCAGCGGGGGCACCTGGACCGTGCCGTCGGGATTCGTGCCGAGCGACATGATGGGGGCCTGCACCCCGATGCGGGGGATCGAGATGGTTACCGGCACCGACCGGGGGAGCGGAGCCGGGGCGGGGCCCGTCGCCGTCGGGGCGCCCGGGGTGGCGCCGGGGCCGCCCGTCGGTGGGCCCGGTGTCGCCGGGCCGATGCCGCCCCCGGCGACGTCCGCCGTCGGTCGGCCGGTGCTGCCGGGCACGGGCCGGGCGGCGTCCGGTGTCGCCTGTCCCTCCGCGTCCGGGTCGGCGTACGTGCCGTCCGGGTCGGTCTGCGGGCCGGTGGTGACCGGGCCCGCCTGCGAGATCGGCTGCGGCGGTGCCGGCGGCGGGACGGTGCGCACGGACGCGCCGATCAGACCGGCCCCGGCCATGGCGAGCAGGACGACGACGGCCGCGCCGACGGCACGCCACGGACTTCCGTGACGGCCGCCGGCCCGGGTCGTCGTCCGGTCAGACCAGGCCACCGGCCCGCCGCCGGCGCAGCAGCACCAGGCCGCCCAGCGCCGCGGCGCCGATCATGCCCGCGCCACCGGTGGCGAGGTCGCGGTCCACGCCGGTGGTCGTCATGCCACCGTCACCGCCGTCGACCCCACCGCGCGGCAGGACCACCAGCTCGCCCTCACCGCAGGTGCCCCGCAGCTCGTAGCGGCCCGGCCGGGCGTCGTGCGAGACGGTGGCCTCGCCGTAGTAGACGAAGTCCTTCCCGTGCTCCCAGCCGTCCTTGCCGTAGTCGCCCTCGGCATCCTTGCCGTAGTCGCCCTTGTCGTCCTGCCAGGCGCCTCCGCTCGCCTGCCAGTCGTCCTTGCCGTCCTGCCAGTCGTCCTTGCCGTCCTGCCAGGAGCCGTGCTCGTTCTTGCCGTCCTTGCCCTTGTCGTCCTGCCAGGAGCCGTGCTCGTCCTTGGCGTCCTTGCCCTTGTCGTCCGGCCGGCCGCCACGGTCGTCCTTGCCGTGCTCGTCCTTGGCGTCCTTGCCGTACCGGTCCTTGCCGTCGGGGCCGTGCGCGTCCTTGGTCCAGTCCGGCGCGCCCCGCTGCTCCTTCTCCCAGCCCGGCTCGGCGTCCTGGCCGTACTCGTCGTGCCCCTGCCAGTCGCCCGGGTCGACAGCAGCGCCGGCGCCCGCGCCGCCCGGCTGCGGCTGTCCTCCCGGCTGGCCGGCCGGCGGCTGGGGCTGGTTCGCCGGCGGCTGCGGCATGCCGTCGCCACCGGGACCGTTCCCGCCCGGCCCGTTGCCACCCGGCCCATTGCCGCCGGGACCGTTGCCACCCGGCCCGTTGCCACCCGGGCCGTGCCCGTCCCCGCCGGGCTCGCCGCGGCCGTCCGGACCCTTGCCGTGCTCGTCCTTGCCGTCGGGGCCCTTGCCGTGCTCGTCCTTGCCGTGGTCGTCCTTGCCGTCCGAGCCCTTGTCGTCCCAGCCCCAGTCCTGGTCGCCACCCCGGTCGGCCCAGTCGCCGTGCTCGCCGTCGCGGGCCGGGTGCAGGTCGACCTTGCCGGTCACCTTCGACCAGACGGTGGCGTGCTTCTGCGGCTCGGAGCAGATCGCGAGCAGCTCGACGGTGTCCCCCGCCTTCACCACGTGGGGCTTGGCGATGACCTTGCCCTCGTCGTGCCCGCCCGCGTAGGCCATTCCCGGGGTGAACGCGAGAAGGCCGGCTCCGCCGAGGGCGGCGCCCGCGACCACCTTCCCGAGCATCTTCTTAGCCATGACCAGCGTCTCCATCCCTGTTCGTCCTGAGCCCGACGTCAGTCGAGCTAAGGCCGACGTTAGACCTTTTCGCGACTTATCCGGGGAAAGTTTCGCTTTTAGGGATTTGCCGATGTTGGGGCGGTCCGCGTTTTCCGCGACGCCGCGCGCCGATCGGGCACCCTTCGGTGCCGCTGGGGGGAACGCGGTGAGAGCCTTCGCGCTGTTTCGGCACTTCGTGGCGTTCCGTCCGGGCGGGTGCCGGCGGGCCGCGGCGGTAGGGTGGGCGGCAGGCGTATCGAGGCATTGCCATGGAAGCGCTCCCATGCAAGAATCGCTGCACGCGGTTCGGGGAGCCACACCGCGAGCTCAGGCGTCGAGGGCAGCCGGTACCAACCGGCCGACGTCGGCTCCATCGGCCGGTCCTGCGGACCGGTCGGCACCGCCACCCCCAAGCGCCCGTCCGGGTCGGGCGTCCCCCGAAGAACCCCCTGGCGCGCACGGCCGTCCCCGCAGGACGACCGCCGCCGCCATTTGCGCCGGGCCGTACGCGGATCCGGTCTCGCCCAAGGAGATCAGTGGCATGAATCTGTGGAGAAGGCTGTCCGGCCGGAACCGGACGCTTGCGCTCACCGGCGCCGGCGTCCTGGTAGCCGGTGGACTGGTGACCCTCCCGGTCACCGCGGCGCAGGCCGCCACCCAGTGCAGCGTGACCTACACGACCAGCGACTGGCCCGGTGGATTCACCGGCAACGTGACCATCAAGAACATCGGTGACGCGCTCAGCTCGTGGAGCCTCGGCTTCACCTTCCCGAACAGCTCGCAGCGGGTGGTGAACGGCTGGTCCGCGCGGTGGTCCCAGAGCGGTCAGAACGTCACCGCGCAGAACGAGTCGTACAACGGGTCGCTCGCCAGCGGCGCCAGCACCACCATCGGCTTCAACGGCTCCTGGAGCGGCAGCAACCCGAAGCCGACCCAGTTCACGCTCAACGGCACGGTCTGCAACGGCGGCACGCCGTCCACCAGCACCCCGCCGACCAGCACGCCGCCCACCAGCACGCCGCCCACCAGCACGCCGCCGACGACGGCGCCGCCGCCCACGACGGCCCCGCCGCCCACGACTCCGCCGCCGGGGCAGCGGGTCGACAACCCGTACGCCGGTGTGAAGGGGTACGTGAACCCCGAGTGGAAGGCCAAGGCCGAGTCGGTGTCCGGCGGCAGCCGGGTCTCCAACAACCCGACCGCGGTCTGGATCGACCGGATCGCCGCCATCAACGGCACGCCGGACAGCAGCTCCAACGGCGCGATGGGCGTGCGTGACCACCTGGACGCCGCGGTCGCCCAGGGCGCCGGCTACATCCAGTTCGTCATCTACAACCTGCCCGGCCGCGACTGCTCCGCGCTCGCCTCCAACGGTGAGCTGGGCCCGGACGAGCTGCCCCGCTACAAGGCCGAGTACATCGACCCGATCGCCGCGATCCAGGGCGACTCGAAGTACCGGAACCTGCGCATCGTCAACATCATCGAGATCGACTCGCTGCCCAACCTGGTGACCAACACCTCGGGCAACGCGGGCGGCACGGTCATGTGTGACACGGTGAAGGCCAACGGCGCGTACGTGAACGGTGTCGGCTACGCCCTGGCGAAGCTGGGTGCGATCGGCAACGTCTACAACTACATCGACGCCGCCCACCACGGCTGGATCGGCTGGGACAGCAACTTCGGCCCGGTCGCCGACCAGCTCAAGGCCGCCGCCGTCGCGTCCGGCAGCACCGTCGCCAACGTGCAGGGCTTCATCGTCAACACGGCGAACTACTCCGCCCTGAAGGAGCCGTACGTCAAGGTCACCGACTCGGTGAACGGCCAGACCGTCCGGCAGTCCAAGTGGATCGACTGGAACCAGTACGTCGACGAGCTGTCGTTCGCCCAGGCGTTCCGGCAGAAGCTGGTCTCGGTCGGCTTCGACAGCAACATCGGCATGCTGATCGACACCTCCCGCAACGGTTGGGGCGGCTCCGCCCGGCCGACCGGCCCCGGCCCGTCGACCAGCGTGGACGCCTACGTCGACGGTGGCCGGGTCGACCGGCGCCTGCACACCGGCAACTGGTGCAACCAGGCCGGCGCGGGTCTCGGCGAGCGGCCGCGGGCCAACCCGGAGACCGGGATCGACGCCTACGTCTGGGTGAAGCCCCCGGGTGAGTCGGACGGCTCCAGCAAGGAGATCCCGAACAACGAGGGCAAGGGCTTCGACCGGATGTGCGACCCGACCTACACCGGTAACGCCCGCAACGGCAACAACATGTCCGGCGCCCTGGCCGACGCGCCGATCTCCGGCGCGTGGTTCCCGGCCCAGTTCCAGCAGCTCATGCAGAACGCGTACCCGCCGCTCTCCTGAGTCGCGGCCGGACCACCCGCGGCGGCGGGAGTGAGGCACCGCCGCGCGGGTTCCCCGGGCCCCTGGTCGACGCCCACGTCGGCCAGGGGCCCTCGGCCGTTCCGGTGTCAGGGAACGGTGCGCTCGATCGCCGCCCGGCCCAGCTCGGCCAGGTCGCGGCGGGCCCGTTCCAGGTTCTCCGGCGTCACGTCCTGGCCCCGGGCCTGCACCAGGTCCTCCGGGTCCCAGGGCTGCTCGGCGCCGGTACGGATGTCGTCCGGTGCGGCGCCCGTGCCGGTGCCGGTCGCGCCGGTCCCGGCCGCGTACGGGTCACCGATGAGGTTCGGCGACCCGGTGTCCGGCACCGCGCCGTCGGGCTCGGTGAAGGTGGGGTTGTCCGGGTCGGTGCCGCTGTTGCGCAACTGGGGCACCGTGCTGTCGTCGTCCACCGCCGCGGCCACCTCGGGGGTCTCCTCCAGCGGCCGCTCGCCACCGCGGTCACGATCGGTCATGCTGCTGCCCTCCTGTCCCTTCGCGTGATCCCCGTGGCCTACCCCGTGCGGGCCGCGCCATGCGGGCGGAGGGGGTCAGGACTCGTCGCGCTGCGGCTCCGGCGCCTCGGTCGGGCGCAGCCGCTGCCACAGCAGCATCAGCAGGCCGAACACCAGCATCGCCGCGCCGGCCCACAGGTTGATCCGGACGCCCTGCGCCTTGTCGATCTCGGCGGACGTGTCGAACAGTCCCATCAGGCCGACGATCAGCCCGTACACCACGAACAGGCCGCCGATGACCCGGCGGATGTCGAACAGCCGGGCCGCGGCGGAGCGTTCCTCCCGGGCGTCCTCGGTCTCGTCGACCAGCGGGTCGTGCGCCTCGCCGCCCTGGTAGTGGCGGTCCGCGTTGTCTGCCATGGCGTGCGTCCCCTCCTTCAGAAGACCGGGATGTAGAACAGGGCGGCGAGGATCACGGCGACGACGCCGAGCAGCACCGGGGAGCGGTACCAGGCGGTGTCGCCGGCCAGCGAGTCGTCGGCGAGCGTCGTGTCGCTGAGGCCGTACACCAGTCCGGTCAGCTCCCGGTCGGTCTTCGGCCGGGTCAGCGGCGTGACGATCGCGGCCACCACCGCGACTGTGGCGAAGGCCAGGCCCGCGCCCCAGAAGCTCTCCTCCAGGTCCGAGTTGAAGCTGATCACGCCGCCCTTGTAGAGCAGGTACGTGGCGGTGGCCACGACGGTGCCGGACAGCAGCGACCAGAAGCCGGCCAGTGGAGTCATCCGCCGCCAGAACATGCCGATGATGAACGTGCCGAACAGCGGCGCGTTGAAGACCGAGAAGAGCGCCTGGATGTAGTTCATGATGTTGCTGAACCCGGCCGCGATGAACGCGGTGCCGATGCCGATCACCACAGCGCCGACGGTGGCGATCCGGCCCACCTTCACGTAGTGCTCGTCCGGCTTGTCCGGCCGGAAGTACGCCTGCCAGATGTCGTACGTGAACACGGTGTTGAACCCGCTGACGTTCGCCGCCATGCCGGCCATGAACGAGGCCACCAGGCCGGTGACCGCGATGCCGAGCACGCCGTTGGGCAGCAGGTCGCGCATGAGCAGCGGGATCGCGTTGTTGTAGACCAGGTCGCCCTCGTCGGCGCCCAGCCCTTTCACCGTGACCAGGGCGATCAGGCCGGGGATCACGGTGACCGCCGGGATGAGCAGCTTCGGGTACGCGGCGATGATCGGCGTACGCCGGGCGGCGCTCATGTTCCGCGCGGACAGCGCGCGCTGCACCTCGGCGAAGTTGGTGGTCCAGTAGCCGAAGGAGAGCACGAAGCCGAGGCCGAACACGATGCCCAGCCAGTGCGCGCCGAGCGGGTTGTCGGTGCTGCCGGTGCCCTCCCACGCGTGCAGTCCGGCCTCGCCGAGTTTGGAGTCGCGGACCGCGTCCATCAGGCCGCTGACGCCGCCGACCTTGACCAGTCCGATCACCGTGATCGGCACCAGACCGGCGATGATCACGAAGAACTGGAGCACCTCGTTGTAGATCGCGCCGGAGAGCCCGCCGACGGTGATGTACGCCAGCACGATCACCGCGCCGACGATGATCGCGAACCAGAGCGGCCAGCCGAGCAACGCCTGCATGATCAACGCCAGCGCGTACAGGTTCACGCCCGCGATGAGCACCTGCGCGACCGCGAAGCTGATCGCGTTGAGCAGGTGGGTGGGGCGGTTGAAGCGCAGCCGCAGGTACTCGGGGACGCTGCGGACCTTGGAGCCGTAGTAGAACGGCATCATCACGATGCCGAGAAAGACCATCGCCGGCACGGCGCCGATCCAGTAGTAGTGCACGGTCATGATGCCGTACTGGGCGCCGTTGGCGGCCATGCCGATGATCTCCAGCGCGCCCAGGTTCGCCGAGACGAACGCCAGGCCGGTGACCCAGGCGGGCAGCGAACGGCCGGAGAGGAAGAAGTCCACGCTGGTACGGATCGCGCGCCGGGCGGCGAAACCGACGCCGAGCACCGTGACGAAGTAGAGCGCCAGGATCAGATAGTCCAGGGCGTTCATGTTCAACCGCAGGCCGCCACCGCCCATGCCCGTGCTCCCCTCGTGTGCACCGCTGCCCGCACGTACCCCGATTGCGAAGTTTCATACCTGCTGTTCGGTCCGGGCACGGGGAAGCCCCGGCCGGGTCACCGGCCGGGGCTTCGTCACGGGTTCTCAGCGGCCGAGCACGCGGTCCAGGAAGTCGCGGTAGCCGCGTACGGCCACCCGGAGCTGCTCGGTGTCGGTGGAGCCGGACTCCTGCCAGGCGCCGAGCCGGGTGCGCTGCTCGCGCAGGGCGGTGGAGAGCGCCTCGATCGCCTCCTCGACCAGCGACTCCGCCTCGCCGACGGCCGCGCGCGGGTCGTCCACGAAGCGCAGCTGCACGTCGCGCCAGCGGTCCCGGAAGCCCTGTGCGGCCTCCGGCGCGAACAGCGTCGCCGCGTCGGCCGGCACCGCGCCGGGTGCGGGCCGAGCCGCGCCGGCCAGGCC
>NZ_RCVK01000395.1:0-17211 GCF_003667485.1 Micromonospora sp. BL1 | reverse complement strand
GGTTCGCCCTGGCGGTTCTCGCCGAACGCCTGCCGTACCAGCCGGTTCGCCTCATCCTGCTCGATCCCGGAGGCCACCAACAGGTCGCTCGCCGTGGTACGCACCTGGGCGATCACCACACTGCCGGAGAAGCCGACCCCCTCCGCGTACGCCCGGCCGGCCTCGCTCACCGCGCGCAGCGACCGTTCGCGGGCCTCCTCCGGCTCCTGTCCGGCGGCGAACTCCTGCCGGAGCAGGCGTACCGACTCGGCCAGGTGACCGATCGCGTCCGGCATCGGCTCGGGGACCGGCTCGGCGTCCTCGATCATGGTGACGGCGCGGCGGATCAGCGTGCCGCTGTTGCGCATGGCCCGGTCGATCGGTTCGGCCGCCTCGGCGTAGTGGGTCAGCTCGCTGCGCCGGTGCCAGCGAGCGGGTGACAGCGTGCTCGTCTCCTTGGCGCCCTCGATCGCCTCGGAGAGCGCGGCCAGTTCCTCCTTGTTCTCGCGCAGCCGGAACAGCGCCCGCTGGGCCGCGTCCCGGTCCCGGTCGCGTGCCGCGCCGGCGCAGGCGTCGAGCTGGTCGGCGAGCAGGTCCAGCGCCGGCCGGGCGGCCCGGTTGATCACCCGCAGCGGGTTGAGCGGCAGCAGGATGGCGGTGACCAGCAGCGCGATGCCGCCGCCGAGGAACGCGTCGATGAAGCGGGGGAACTCCAGGTTCTCCGTGGACGGGCTGAGCGTCACGATCAGCACCGCGGTGGCCGCCGCCTGGATGACGATCGCGACGCTCGCCCCGGCGAAGATGCTCAGCAGGATCGCCGAGGTCACGACGAGCGCGAGCTGCCACGCGCCGGTGCCGACGAAGTAGATGAGCGCGTCGCCGACGAGCACGCCCACTGCCACCCCGACGATCAGTTCGACGGTGCGGCGGAACCGTTGCCCCACGGAGGCGGCGAGCGTGCCGACAGCGGAGATCGGGGCGAAGACCGGCTGGGGGTTCTTCAGCAGCCGGTGCGAGATCAGGTACGCCAGGCCGGCGGCGAGCCCCGCCTGCACCGCCAGGCCGAACGCGGTACGGACCCGGTGCAGCCGGTCGTGCAGTGTGGCCTTGCTGCGGTGCCGCAGTTCCTCCATCGCGGAGGCGATCCGCTGGCCGTCACGGTCGCCCGGGCCGTCATGCTGATCGCCGCGACGAAGGAACGGCAGTCGTCGGTCCCGGGCCATGGCGGGTACTACCCGCGACGAACCCGCTGAATCCCCGGTCCGGTCGCGGAGTGGGGCAGACTGCACCCGGTGGACGATCTGACGGCACGGTGGCGGGAGACGGCACGGGCTGCGGGCGCGACCGATCCGGCGGGAGTCGACCGGGCCGGTGCCCGGCTGCTGGCGGGCTGGCGGGAGCCGCACCGGCGCTACCACGACGAGGCGCACCTGCGGGCGGTGCTCGACGTGGTCGACGCGTACGCCGGTCTGGCCCGCCACCCCGACGTGGTCCGGCTGGCGGCGTGGTGCCACGACGCGGTCTACGACCCGCGCGCGGCGGGCGACGCCAACGAGCGGGCCAGCGCCGACCTGGCCGGCGAGCTGCTGACCGCCGCCGGGCTCCCGGCCGCGACGGTGACCGGGGTACGCCGCCTGGTGCTGCTCACCGCCGGCCACGTGGTCGGGCCGGACGACCCGGACGGCGCGTTGCTCTGCGACGCGGACCTGGCGGTGCTCGCCGCCCCGGCGGAGCGGTACGACAGGTACGCCGCCGCGATCCGCGCCGAGTACGCGCACGTGCCCGAACCGGACTTCCGCACCGGCCGGTCCGCGGTGCTGCGGCACCTGCTCGCCCTACCGGCGCTGTACCGCCTACCCGAGCCGCACGCCCGCTGGGAGGCCCGGGCGCGGGTCAACCTGTCCCGGGAGCTGGCCGCGCTCGCCTGAGACGCGGTGCTTCGGGCGGCGCAGGCCGGCGTCGCGCAGCAGCCGGACGATCTCCCGCGAGGGCACGACCGTGGCGCCGAGCCACACCGCCGCCCGGAACCGCTCGGCGGGCACGTCGTAGTGGTCCCGGTCGAAGCCGCGCCGGGGCGCACCGAGCATCTCGGCGAACGCGTGCAGCTCGGCGTACGAGACGTCGCTGATCAGGTGCGACCAGAGCCGGCCGCGCCAGGGCACGGCGGGCGGGTCCAGGTAGAGCACGGCAACAGACGGTACGCCGGTAGCCTTCCCGGCATGGCCGCCCATCCCCTCCTCGACGACCTGCGGGCCGCGCTCGGCGACGCCGCCGTGCTGACCGACCCGGACCTGCTGGCCGGGCACGAGCGCGACGAGGCCGACCTGTGCGACTCGGGCACGCCGCTGGCGGTGGTGCGTCCCCGCGACACCGGCGAGGTGGTGGCGGTGGTCCGCGCGGCCGGGCGGCACGGCGTACCCGTGGTGCCGCAGGGTGCGCGGACCGGGCTGGCCGGCGCGGCGAACGCGGTCGCCGGCGCGGTGGTGGTGAGCACCGTGGCGATGGACGCGGTGCGGGAGATCGACCCGGTCGGCCGGATCGCTGTGGTGCAGCCGGGCGTGGTGAACGCGGCGCTCGCCCGCGCGGTACGGGAGCACGGCCTCTGGTATCCGCCGGATCCCGGCTCGTGGGAGTCGTCCACCATCGGCGGCAACGTGGCCACCAACGCCGGCGGCATGTGCTGCGTGAAGTACGGCGTGACCAGCGAGTACGTGCTGGGCCTGGAGGTGGTGCTCGCCTCCGGCGAGGTGCTGCGCACCGGACGGCGTACCGCCAAGGGGGTCGCCGGGTACGACCTGACCCGCCTGTTCGTGGGTTCGGAGGGCACGCTCGGCGTGATCACCGAGGTGACTGTGGCGTTGCGCCCGGCCCCGGAGGAGTCACTGACCCTGGTCGCGGTCTTCCCCACCGTGGCGACGGCCGGCGGCGCGGTCGCCGGGATCGCCGAGCGCGGGCTCACCCCGAGCCTGCTGGAACTGCTGGACCGGACGCATCTGCGGGCGATCGAGGCGTACCGGCCGATGGGTCTGCGCACCGACGCCGAGGCGCTGCTGCTCGCCGCCGTGGACACCGGCGCCCGAGCCGCCGACGACCTGGCCCGGCTGGCCGAGGTGTGCACGGCGGCGGGCGCCGACGAGGTCTACGCGGCCACCGACGCGACCGAGGCCGCGGCCCTGCTCCAGGCGCGGCGACTGGCCCACCCGGCGATGGAGCGGTTCGCGGCCGAAACGTTCCCGGGCGGCAACGGCGGCCTGGTCATCGACGACGTGGCGGTGCCGCGCGGCCGGCTGGCGGAGCTGCTGGACGGGGTGGCCCGGATCGCGGAGGCGTGCCAGGTGCCGATCGGGGTGGTCGGCCACGCGGGCGACGGCAACATGCACCCCAACATCGTGGTCGACCGGGCCGATCCGGCGAGCCTGGCCCGGGGGCGGCGGGCCTTCGACGAGATCATGCGGCTGGGGCTGGAACTGGGCGGCACCTGCACCGGTGAGCACGGCGTCGGCCTGCTGAAGCGGGACTGGCTGGCCCGCGAGATCGGCCCGGTGGGCGTACGCGTGCACCAGGCGATCAAGGCGGCGCTGGACCCGGCGGGGCTGCTCAACCCCGGCAAGGTGTTCTAGCCCTTGTCCTCGGCCGGTGTGGCCTGGGTGACGAGCAGCAGCACGTCGTAGGCCACCTTCGGCTTCGGCTCGCCCGGGCAGTCCTGGATGGTGACGGTCAGGTCCGGCGGCACGAGCAGCGTCGAGGTCAGCACGCCGATGCAGCCCTGCTTGTAGCCGCGGGCCTGGTCGGTCTCCTTCGCGATCGCCGGGTCCGCGAGCATCCGCTGGAGGCGCTCGGTCTGCTCCGGGCTCAGCGTGCCGGTGGCGTCCACGCCGTCACCGGCGCAGTCGCGGCACTGCCAGCGACCCGACGGGTCGACCTCCAGGTTGCGGACCGGGCCGTCGCCGAGCCGCTGCACCAGGGAGACGCGCCTGCCGTCCGGTGTCGGACTGGCGGTGCCCGCCGCCCCGGGTGTGGTGGCGCCCTCCGCCCGGCCGAAGGAGCAGCCGGTCAGAGCCAGCAGGACCACGACGCACAGGGCGGGGACGCGCAACCAGGATGGGCGAACCACGCCGGGAAACCTACACTTCCGTAGGTAGCGCGCACTAGCGGCCGAGCGGCCCGGGTCGGGGATCCCCTACCTGGGGGAGGCCGGAAGTTCAACGCCCGGGCCGTCGGTGCCCCGGTCGGCCGCGAACCCGCGTACGTCGGGCGCGCCGAGGCGGGCCGCGTCGGCCGCGATGTCGTCCGTCATGAGCTGCGACTCCCGCTCGGCCAGCACCCGCGCCCGGTAGTGGGCGACCTCCCGGTCCCGGGTCGCCGCGTCCCAGCCGAGCACCGCGCCCATCAGCTCCGCGGCGTGCTCCGCCGACTCCAGGCCGCGGTGGCTGGTCTCGATCGAGATCCGGGTACGCCGGGTGAGCACGTCCTCCAGGTGCAGCGCGCCCTCGGCACGGGCGGCGTACGTCACCTCGGCGGCCAGGTATTCCGGTGCGCCGGCCAGCGGCGAGCCGAGCAGCGGATCGGCGTCGACCAGGGCGAGCAGGTCGAGCGTGAGGGTGCCGTAGCGCTCCAGCAGGTGCTCGACCACGCCGACCGCCACCCCGTGCCGGCGGGCCAGGTCGGCCCGGTCCCGCCACATGGCCGCGTACCCGTCGGCGCCGAGCAGCGGCAGGTCGGCGGTACGCGAGGGGCGGGTCCGGCCGAGCCGGTGCATCGCGCGGTCGACCACGTCGGAGGCCATCACCCGGTAGGTGGTGTACTTGCCGCCGGCGACCAGCAGCAGGCCGAGCATCGGCTCCACCACCGCGTGCTCGCGGGAGAGCTTGGAGGTGGAGTCCGCCTCGCCGGCCAGCAGCGGGCGCAGCCCGGCGTAGACGCCCTCGATGTCGGCGGTGGTCAGCGGCCGGTCCAGCACCTCGTTGACCTGCGACAACAGGTAGTCGATGTCGCTCGCGGTCGCGGCCGGGTGGGACCGGTCGAGTTGCCAGTCCGTGTCGGTGGTGCCGATGATCCAGTGCCCGCCCCAGGGGATCACGAACAACACGCTCGTCGCGGTACGCAGGATCAGGCCGGTCTCGCCGACGATCGCCGAGCGGGGCACCACGAGGTGCACCCCCTTCGAGGCACGGACCCGCAGCTTCGGGCGCAGCCCGACGTCGTTGAGCATCCGCGACATGTCGTCGCTCCACACGCCGGTGGCGGCGATCACGGTGCGGGCGCGTACCTCGAACTCGGCGTCCGGCGAGCCGGCGGGCGCCTCCAGGTCGCGGACCCGCACGCCGGTGACCTCCCGGGCCTGGCGGATCAGGCCGACCGCGCGGGCGCTCGTCACCACTGTCGCGCCGAGGCTGGCCGCGGTGCGCGCCAGCGTCACCACCAGGCGGGCGTCGTCGACCTGGCCGTCGTAGTAGCGGATCGCGCCGGCCAGCTTGTCCGGGCGCAGGCTGGGGAAGATCCGGCGGGTGCCCTCGCGGGTGAGGTGCCGGTGCAGCGGCATGCCGCGCCCGCCGCCGAACACCCCGGCGAACGCGTCGTACGCGGCCACGCCGAGGCCGTAGTAGGAGCGGCGGAAGAAGCGCCGGGGCAGGTCACGCGCGCCGCCCTCGGCCGGGAGCGGCACCAGGATCGGCACCGGCCGGACCAGGTGCGGCGCGAGCCGCGTGGCGAGCAGGCCGCGCTCGGTCAGCGCCTCGTGGACCAGGTGGAACTCCAACTGCTCCAGGTAGCGCAGGCCGCCGTGGATCAGCTTGCTGGACCGGCTGGACGTGCCGGCGGCGTAGTCGCGCGCCTCCACCAGGGCGACCTTCAGCCCTCGGGACGCGGCGTCGAGCGCGGCGCCCGCTCCGGTCACGCCACCGCCGATGACCAGCACGTCGAACCGCTCGGCCCGGAGCCGGCGCAGGTCGTCGGCGCGGCGCTCGGCGGAGAGCCGGCCGGCCGTGGATCGGGACACACTCGGGTCACGCACCAGTCAACCGTAACCGTCCCGGGCGCGCCGCGGCACGTCCCGGCCGTACCGTGATGACCATGCTGACCGGCCCGCCGCCCGCCCCCGTACCGCCGCCGCCACCGCGCGAGACCGGTCCGTGGCCGGTCGTCGCGGCGGTGGCGACCGGGGTGTGGATCGTGCTGGTCACCGTGCCGGGCCAGATCACCGGCTGGCTGGTCGACCAGGTGGCGCTGGTGATCGGCGCGGACCGGCCGGTGGCGGGCTGGCCGGTGGTCGCGGTGGCCACAGTGCTGCTGGCCGGCGCCCCGGCGCTGGCGCTCGCGCTCGCGCCCCGCTCCCCCGCGCTGCGGGCGACCGGCCGGGCCTGGACCGCCGCCGTGGTCGCGCTCGGCGCGACCACGCTGCTGCGGACGGTGCCGCCGGTGCACCACGAGGCGTACCTGGCCGCGCTCGCGGTGACCGCCGCGGCGCTCGCGCTCGCCGCCGTCCGGCTCGGGCGCGTCCGGCCGCCGGTCGTGGTGGACGCGGTCCCGGAGGGCCGGTTCGGGCCGGTGTCGCTGCTGGCGATCGCGGCCGGTCTGGCCGTGCTGCTGCCCTGGGCCTGGGTGGGCGCGCTGGGCGGTGCGCTGGAGACGCTGCTCGCCGGCCTGGCCGCCGCCGCGCTGGGCGCGCTCGCCGGGGCGCTTCTCGGCGCCGGCTTCTGGGCCGCGTTCGGGCCGGGTCCGGCCCGGCTGGTGCTGGTCGGCGGTCTGGTCGCGGGCGTGGCGCTGACGCCGCTCGCCGCCGGTGCCGGGCAGTCGGGCGTGCAGTTGCCGGCGCTGCTCCTGCTGCCGCCGCTCGGTTTCGTGCTGGCCGCGCTGGAGGCGGCGGCCCGCCACGCGGGCCGCCCGGCCGGCTCCGCGCCGGCGCGCCGGCTGGTCGGGCTCGCCCTGCTCGGCCCGCTCGCCTTCACCGACCCGGAGGAGGTCAGCCTCCTGCTCTCCGCCACCCGCGACACGCCGTTCTGGGTCGCGGTGGGCACCGGCGTGGCGTTCGCCGTCGCGGTCGTCCTGGCCGTCGGGTACGGCGTGCTGCTCGCCCGGTCCCGCGCCCGCGCGCCCCGGCGCGGTCCGGCCGCGCTCGCAGCCGCCGCGCTGCTCGCCGCCGTCGCCGTGGTGTACGTCGTTCCCGGCCGGCCGGGACTGTACGGCGAGCGGCTGCTCGTGGTGCTGCGCGAGCAGGCCGACCTGACCGGCCTGCCGGCCGGGACGCCGGGCCGGGCCGGGCGGGACGCCCGAGCGACCGAGGTCTACCGGCGGCTGGTGGCCACCGCCGACCGCACGCAGGGCGACCTGCGCCGCACGCTGACCGGGATGCGGCTGAACCCGACGCCGTACTACCTGGTGAACGCGATCGAGACGGACGGCGGCCCGGCGGTACGGGCCTGGCTGTCCAGCCGTCCCGAGGTGGCCCGGGTGCTGGTCAGCCAGCGGCTGCGCCCGCTGCCCGCGCCGGCCCCGCAGGCCCGCGGCGACGCGCCGGCACCGGCCGGCCCGGCCTGGAACGTCTCGCTGATCGGCGCGGACCGGGTCTGGTCCGAGCTGGGCGTCACCGGGTCCGGCGTGGTGGTGGGCAGCTCCGACTCCGGGGTGGACGGCCGGCACCCGGCGCTCGCGGACGGCTTCCGGGGCGGCGACGACTCGTGGTACGACCCGTGGGAGGGCCGCCGCTCCCCGGCCGACCGGGGCGGCCACGGCACCCACACGCTCGGCAGCGCGGTGGGCCGGGACGGGATCGGCGTGGCCCCGGGCGCGAGCTGGGTCGGCTGCGTCAACCTGGACCGCAACATGGGCAGCCCGGCCCGCTACCTCGACTGCCTCCAGTTCATGCTGGCCCCGTTCCCCGAAGGCGGGGACCCGCTCACCGACGGCCGTCCCTCCCGCGCCCCGGACGTGCTCACCAACTCGTGGGGCTGCCCGCCGGTGGAGGGGTGCGACCCGGGTGCGCTGCGACCGGCGACCGCCGCGCTGACCGCGGCGGGCATCCTCGTGGTGGCCGCGGCGGGGAACACCGGCCCGTCGTGCGGCTCGATCGCGGACGCGCCCGCGCCGTACCCGGACGTGCTGACCGTCGGGGCGGTGGACCGGCAGCGGCGCGTCACCGAGTTCTCCAGCCGCGGCCCGGCGCCGGACGGCCGGGCCAAGCCGGACCTGGTGGCCCCCGGTGCCGCGGTGCTCTCCGCGATGCCGGGCGGCGGGTACGCCACCCTGGACGGCACCTCGATGGCGACGCCGCAGGTCGCGGGCGTGGTGGCGCTGATGTGGTCGGCGAATCCGGCGCTGGTCGGGGACCTGGAACGGACCCGGGCGATCCTGCGCGACACCGCGCAGCCGGTCGCCCAGCCCGCCGGGGCGGACGCCTGCGGCGGACCGCAGGACGTCTCCGGCGCCGGGCTGGTGGACGCGTACGCGGCGGTGCGCGCGGCCCGGTCCGCGGCGACCGGTTAACAACCCTGTCCATTGGCCTGCCGATGTTCTAGGGTCGGCGTCCATGGACGTGGAGATCATCGAGCTGGGCCGGGACCGGCTGCCCGAGGTGGTCGAGCTGTGCCGGCTGTCGCTCGACCTGCCGGAGGACGCGGCCGAGGCGTCAGCGGTGGTGCTCACCGTGGCGGAGCGGGCCGAGGCCGACCGTCCGGTGCTGCGCCTCGGCGCGGTACGCGACGGCGCGCTGGTGGGCGTACTCGTCGGGTCGCTGTCGGCGGCCGATCCGCGCCTGGGCCACGTCGACCTGGTCGCTGTCGCGCCGACGGACCGCCGCCAGGGTGTGGGCGGGGCGCTGCTGGCCGAGGCGGAGAGCCGGCTCGGCGCGCTCGGGGCAGCCGAGGTGCTGCTCGCCGGCAACCCGCCGCACTACGCCTGGCCGGGCATCGACGTGCGCTACACGCCGGCGGTCTGCGCCGCGCAGCGGCTCGGCTACCGGCAGGACCGTACCGCCTGGAACATGACCGCCGACCTGTCCGAGGGGTCGGCGGCGCTGCGTCCGACCGGGGCCGCCGAGCAGCGGCTGGCCGGGCGGGGCGTGACGGTGCGCCGGGCCGGCGCCGACGACCTGCCGGCGCTCGCCGCGTTCGCCCGGTCCACGTTCGGCGGCGCCTGGGACGGTGAGCTGGCCGGTTCGGTGGGGCGGCCGGACGCGGGTGTGCACCTCGCCGAGCGGGACGGCGAGATCCTCGGGTTCGCCGCGTACGGGTCGGCGCGGCCGAGCTGGTTCGGGCCGATGGGCACCGCACCGGCGGCGGAGGGATCCGGGATCGGTGGCGTGCTGTTGCGCCGCTGCCTGCGCGACCAGGCGGCCGCCGGGATCACCGCCGCGCAGATCGGCTGGGTCGGACCGGTGCCGTTCTACTCGAACGCGGCCGGGGCCCGGATCGAGCGGGTGTTCTTCCTCTACCGGAAAGCCATCAAAGGGGCATAGACGTCAATAGCGCCATTCGGCCTCCTTCGCCATCGACCGGGCTCTACGGTCGGAGCAGAGGAGGCGGTGCATGACCACGAATGACGAACGGGCCGAGGATCCGGCGGCGGCCCGGCGCCCGGCCGACGAGCTTCCCGGCCAGCTCCCGTTCGACCGGCTCGACGTCGGCGACGCCGAGCAGCTCGCCGAGCTCACCGGCACCGACGGGCCACCGGTGGAGGAGCAACGGCAGCCGGTGGACGAGCCGAGGCGGCCGCCACCGCCGTACGACAGGGCGCACAAGCGGCGCAACCAGCGCCCGCTGCCCACCTGAGCCGGGTACGCGAAAGGGGGCGGACCGCTGACGCGGCCCGCCCCCTTCGGCGTAACTGGGTGGAGCTGGACTCAGAAGTCCATCTCCCCGCCACCCGGACCGGCCGGGGCGGCCGGGGTCTTCTCCGGCTTGTCCGCCACGACGGCCTCGGTGGTGAGGAACAGCGCGGCGATCGAGGCGGCGTTCTGCAGCGCGGAACGGGTCACCTTGGCCGGGTCGATGATGCCCGCGGCCAGCAGGTCCACGTACTCGCCGGTCGCGGCGTTGAGGCCGTGACCCGGGTCGAGGTTGCGGACGCGCTCGACGACGACGCCACCCTCCATGCCGGCGTTGACGGCGATCTGCCGCAGCGGGGCGTCCAGCGCGATCTTGACGATCTGCGCGCCGGTGGCCTCGTCGCCGGCCAGGTCCAGCTTGTCGAAGGCGGTCTTGCCGGCCTGCACCAGCGCGACGCCACCACCCGGGACGATGCCCTCCTCGACGGCGGCCTTCGCGTTGCGGACGGCGTCCTCGATGCGGTGCTTGCGCTCCTTCAGCTCGACCTCGGTGGCCGCGCCGACCTTGATCACCGCAACACCGCCGGCCAGCTTGGCCAGACGCTCCTGCAGCTTCTCCCGGTCGTAGTCGGAGTCGCTCTTGTCGATCTCGGCCCGGATCTGGTTCACCCGGCCCTGGATCTGCTCGGCGTCGCCGGCACCGTCGACGATGGTGGTCTCGTCCTTGGTCACCACGACCTTGCGGGCGCGGCCCAGCATCTCGAGGCCGGTCGCGTCCAGCTTGAGGCCGACCTCCTCGCTGATGACCTGGCCACCGGTGAGGATGGCGATGTCGGTCAGCATGGCCTTGCGGCGGTCACCGAAGCCCGGCGCCTTGACGGCGACCGACTTGAAGGTGCCACGGACCTTGTTGACCACCAGGGTGGCGAGGGCCTCGCCCTCCAGGTCCTCGGCGATGATCAGCAGCGGCTTGCCCGACTGCATGACCTTCTCCAGGATCGGGAGCAGGTCCTTCACCGACGAGATCTTGCTGTTGACGATCAGGATGTACGGGTCGTCGAAGACGGCCTCCATACGCTCCGGGTCGGTCATGAAGTAGGCGGAGATGTAGCCCTTGTCGAAGCGCATGCCCTCGGTGAGCTCGAGCTCCAGGCCGAAGGTGTTGCTCTCCTCGACGGTGATGACACCTTCCTTGCCCACCTTGTCCATCGCCTCGGCGATGATCTCGCCGACGCTGGGGTCGGCGGCGGAGATGGAGGCGGTGGAGGCGATCTGCTCCTTGGTCTCCACGTCCTTGGCGAGCTTGAGCAGCTCCTCCGAGACGTTGGCCACGGCCGCCTCGATGCCCCGCTTCAGGGCCATCGGGTTGGCGCCGGCGGCCACGTTGCGCAGACCCTCACGGACCAGGGCCTGGGCCAGGACGGTCGCCGTCGTCGTGCCGTCACCGGCGACGTCGTCGGTCTTCTTCGCGACCTCCTTGACCAGCTCGGCGCCGATCTTCTCGTACGGGTCCTCGAGCTCGATCTCCTTGGCGATGCTCACACCATCGTTGGTGATGGTGGGGGCACCCCACTTCTTCTCGAGCACGACGTTGCGGCCCTTGGGGCCGAGGGTCACCTTCACGGCGTCGGCGAGCTGGTTCATGCCCCGCTCGAGGCCGCGGCGCGCCTCTTCGTCGAACGCGATCATCTTGGCCATACGGCGTTGTCCTCCTGGACACTCACGGGCCACCCGGATGCCCGGATGGGCCGTCTGGTGTACGCACCTTGGGGACGTCGCCACCTGGCGACGACGACGTCTCCTCGGTCGGGCCGGACAGCCCGCGACGACCGGCCTCGTACCGCCCCGGCGCCCTATCGGACACCGGCGCGGCCGTGGCCCTACCGCCCCGACCTTCTGGCACTCACCGTACGCGAGTGCCAATGACTTGTTTAGCACTCTCCCTAGCCGAGTGCAAGCACGACAGCCCCGCTCAGCCGAGTTCCGCCGCCAGCCGGGCCGCGTTCACCGGGCCTTCCTGAGCCCGCTGTTCGGCGTACGTGACGACCAGCCCGACCTGCTGCGCCAGGTACGCCGGGGCAGCCAGCAGGGCGCCGAACACGGCGAACGCCACGGCGCCGATCGCGGTGCCGACGGCGTTCATCGGCTCGACACCGAACGCCGCCCCGCTGATCCCGCCCACCACGGCGTCGAGCACCGTTGCCGCGAGGAGTACCGCGATCACCAGCGCGACCCGGCCCAGCACCATGCCGAACCGGTTGTGGAACATCCGCCACGCCCGCCCGATCGGCTCCCGCCGCTCGAACAGGTAGACCGGGCCGAACAGGGCCAGCGCGAACGTGACGTAGATGCCGGGCAGCACGCACAGACAGGTGCCGAGCATGGCCAGCAGCGAGACCAGGAGGGTCCAGCCCCACAGGCCGAGCGCACGGCGCATCCCGTACCGGAAGGCGGCGCCGAGTCCAGTCGGCTCGCCGGCCGCCTGGCGGGCGACCACCCAGGTGCCGGCGGCCCAGCCCGTCGCCTGGAGCAGGCCGAAGACCAAGCCGGCGGCCAGGAGCACGCCGTAGAAGGCGAACATCTGCCCCCAGAAACCGGCCGGCAGCACCGGCGCGCCGTCCGGGGCGGTCGCCAGCTCGCCCTCCGGGCTGAAGACGAGCGTGAGGACGCCGATCACCGCCGCCGGGACCACCTGGGTGAGCAGCACGATCGGCAGCAGTTGCCGCCAGCCGCGCCGCAGTGCCGCGGTGCAGCGGGCGAACCAGGGACCGATGCCCGCGTGCGGCGGGTTGACGAGCGGATCCTGCGGGTCGATGCCGGGATACCACCCGGCGTACGCCCCGGGACCGGCCGGCACCGGGTACGCCGCACCGGGGACCGGGTAGGCCGCGCCGGGCATCGGATAGCCCGGGTACGCGGGGCCGCCGCCCCAACCCGGCGACGGAGTACCCGGCGGAGCGGTCCAGCCCTGGGGTGGAGTACCAGGCGCGGTCCAGCCCTGGGGTGGAGTACCAGGCGCGGTCCAGCCCTGCGGGGTGTGGCCGGGTGGGACGTCGCCCGGCGCGGTCCAGCCCGGCGGGGCGCCCCAGGCGGGTTGGCCGGCCGGGTTCGGGACGCCGGGCTGCGGGCTGTCGTACCCCGGCTGGTCGGGCACGATGGGCACGGGGCCGGTATGACCGGCCCACGGGTCGGCGCCGGACGCGCCGGAGCCGGGCGTGGCCCCTCCGGTGGCCCCAGACGGTCCCGGTGCCGGATCGGCAGCAGGAGGTGGGGGCGCGGTCGGGTCGGCCGGAGGGCCGGACGCCGCCGGCTCGGTGGAACCCGACGGGGGCAGATCGGACATGGGCCCTCCTCAGCGACTACGGCTGGAACGGCTCATGATCTTCCATGGTGGTCGGCCGCAACGCAGCCCCCGGTCCGGGGTCCGATTGCGGGAGCACCGCCCGCCGCGGTTCAGGCGATGACGCGGACCCGCTCGGCCTGCGGGCCCTTCTGCCCCTGCGCGATCTCGAACTCGACCCGCTGACCGTCGTCGAGCGCCTTGTAGCCGTCCATCTCGATCGCGGAGAAGTGGACGAAGACGTCCTGCCCGCCGTCGACGGCGATGAAGCCGTAGCCCTTTTCGGCGTTGAACCACTTCACGGTGCCCTGTGCCACGGTGCACTTCCTCACTCTGCGCGGCGTTCCAACACCCGGAGACCGGCGGACCGGCACCGGCGGCGCACCGATTCAGCGATCGGTGATGCTGAATTCAGTGACCGAAATCGCACGCTACACGAGGCGTGACGACGGCGCACGACCACAAATCGGGCATATTCCGGGGCGTACCCGGGCCTGTCGCACACCCGCCGCGGACCGTCCGGTATGCATGCGGCATGACCAGCGCGACCACCACGACCACCGTCCGCCGGGTCCGGCCGGCCGACGCCGCCCGGATGCGGGCGCTCCGGCTGGAGATGCTGGCCGACTCCCCGCTGGCCTTCCTGGAGACGGTGGCCGAGGCCGCCGCCCGGCCGCACGCGGAGTTCGCGGCCCGGGTCGCGGCCGTCTCCCGGGGCGACCACACCGCGCAGTTCGTGGCCGACCCGGGCGGCCGTCTGGTCGGCCACGCCGGCGGCATCGCCGCGCCGGACGAGCCGGGCCTGACGCTCGTCTATGCGGTCTACGTGACGCCGGCCCGGCGGGGCAGCGGCCTGCTGGCGGCGCTCGTCGACGAGGTGGCGGCCTGGTCGCGCGCCTGCGGACGGCCCGAGCTGATGATGGAGGTGGTGGTCGGCAACGACCGCGCCTACCGGGCCTATCAGAAGCTGGGCTTCGTGGACACCGGGGTACGGGTGCCGCACCCCCGGATCACCGGCCTGCACGAACTCCAGATGCGCCGCCCGGCCTGAGGACGCCGCCGGGCGCGCCGGTCGTCACCGCGACGACCGACGCACCCGGGATGCGGTGACTCAGACGTGCCGGCGGCTCTGCACGATGCGGAACCGGTTGGCGACGTACGCGCCGTCGGTCAGCGCCGAGTTGGCCGCCGCGTTCGCGCCCGAGCCGTGGAAGTCGGAGAACGCCGCCGACTGGTTGACGAACACCCCGCCGGTCAGGTTGCAGGACAGGTGCACCCCGGCGTCGATCGCCGCCGCCTCGGCCGCGTCCAGCACCGCCTCGTCGGTGGAGTAGACGCCAGCGGTCAGCGCACCCTTCTCCCCCACCGTCTCGCGCAGGATGCGCAGGCTGTGCTCGGTGGAGTCGGTGGCGATGGCGAACGAGATCGGCCCGAACCACTCCCGCGAGTAGGTCGCGGTGTCGGACGCGTCCAGCTTCACCACAGTCGGCGTACGCACCACCGCGCCGGGGAAGGACGGGTGCTCGACGGTGCGCGACTCCAGCACCGGCTCGCCGACCTTGGTGACCTCCTCCAGCCGCTCCAGCACGCCGTCGTTGACGATCGCGCCGGTCAGCTCGACGCCCCGGGCCGGGTCGGCGGTCAGCTTGGCGACCGCGCCGGCGATACCGGCGGCCACCTCGTCGAAGCTCTTGTGCCCCTGGTCGGTTTCGATACCGTCGCGCGGGATCAGCAGGTTCTGCGAGGTGGTGCACATCTGGCCGCTGTACAGCGTCAGCGTGAAGCCCAGGTTGCGGCAGAGCCCGGCGAAGTCGTCGGTGGAGTCGATCACCACCGTGTTCAGGCCGGCCTTCTCGGTGTAGACGGCGGCCTGCCGGGCGTTCGCCTCCAGCCAGTCGCCGTACTCGGTGGAGCCGGTGAAGTCGACGATCTTGACGGCCGGGTGCAGGGCCAGCGTGGTGGCGAGCTTCTCGCCGTCGGTCTCGGGGGCGAGCTGCACCAGGTTCGGGTCGAACCCGGCCTCGGCGAGCACCTTGCGGGCGTACCTCACGGTGATCGCCAGCGGCAGCACCGCGCGCGGGTGCGGCTTCACCACCACCGGGTTGCCGGTGGCGAGCGAGGCGAACAGACCGGGGTACGAGTTCCAGGTCGGGAACGTGTTGCAGCCGATGACCAGCGCGACCCCGCGCGGCACCACGTGGAACGTCTTGGTCATCCGCAGCGGGTCGCCCTTGCCGGCGGCCTTCTCCCAGCCGGCCGTCCCCGGGTGGCGGGTCATCTCCGCGTACGCGTAGGCGACCGCCTCCAGCGCCCGGTCCAGCGCGTGCGCGCCACCGGCCTGGAACGCCATCACGAACGCCTGGCCGCTGGTGAACTGCACCGCGTTCGCCAGCTCGAACACGTTGCGGTGCAGCCGGTCCAGGATCTCCAGGCAGACACCGGCCCGGGCCTGCGGGCCCGCGTCGCGCCAGGCGGGCAGCGCGGCGTTCGCGGCGGACACCAGCTGGTCGGCGCCCGCGTGCGGGTAGCGCACGTCCAGCGCCACCCCGAACGGGCTGACCTCGGTGGCCACTGTGGTGCCGTCACCGGCCTGGTCGAGCGGGAAGTCCTCGCCCAGGTACGCCTCGAAGGCGGCCTTCCCGTCGGCGGCGGCGGTCTCGCCGTACACCCGGGGGCTGGGCGACTCGGGGTAGGCCGACCAGTACCCGCGCTCCGCGATGGCGGTCAGCGCCCGGTCGAGGGTCTCGCGGTGCCTGTCGTACAGGGGGTGCGGGGTCTCCGTCATGCCCGCCATCATGCAACAGGAAGGCACCAGATCAGTAGGGGCGTGTCACAACTCAGATCGTCAACTGCCAGTCGACGGAACCGGCGGCGGGGCGGAAGCCGAGCTGTTCGTTGATCCCGATCATGTGGCGGTTCGCCGCCGCGTTCCAGGTGTCGACGACCCGCAACGCCGGTTCGTGCGCCAGCGCGTACGCCAGGTTTCCGGCCTTGCAGAGCAGGCCGAGCCGGTGGCCGCGGTGGTCGGGGTCGACGATGGTGATCTCCTGCCAGGCGTGACCGGTGCTGCCCGCGTCCAGGCCGAGCTGGGTCCAGCCGACCAGCCTGCCGGACGCCTCGTGCACCACGCCGGTGTTGTACCGGCGTACGCCCCGGGCATCAAGCGCCCGCTCCGCGTCCCGCACCCGCGCCGCGTCCATCTGCTCCGGCTCCCAGTCCAGCTCACCCATCGGCGCGTCGACCAGCAGCCGGCCCTGGAGGTAGGCGACGTCCGCGACGTACTCCTCGGGGGCGTGGTCGCGCCACCGCACCGGCCGGTATCCGGTCGCCGCGGCGCGGGCCCCGGCGAGCAGCGCGGACAGCCGGGCGCGGTCGAGCCCGGCCACGTCGAGGCGGCGGCGGACGTCGGCCAGCGCCGGTTTGGCGCCCATGGCGGCGGCGAACGCGGCACCGGGGAACACCCGGTCCTCCTCGCCGGGCAGCGCGGCGGTGGTCGAGCCGACAAGGCGTTTTCCGCCGTGCTCGCGGAGCAGCCGCACGCCGTGCTCGTGCAGCACGCGGCCGATGCCGCGCCGCCGGTACGCCGGGTCCACTGTCAGTTCGACGCTCGCGTTCTCGATGTTGTCGATCGTGTGCAGGTAGAGCCGCAGCCAGCCGACCGGCGACCCGCCGAGGCGGGCCACCAGCCAGCGCGTGTCGATGCCGGGCATCGGATGCGACAGCGGCGCCTCGAACCGCCGCCTGCAGGGGTCGGGCAGGTCCGGCTCGTCAACGGCCTGCGCGGCGCACGCGATCCGGTAGACCGCGTCGAGCGTCTGCCGGTCGGCCGGGTCCAGGGGCGTCACGGTGAGCGTCATGCCACCAAGGGTGTGCCGGACACAGCGAAGGGGCCAGCGGTTTTCCGCCGGCCCCTTCGGACGTTGGTCGGGAGGGACGTCCGCACAACGCCTCCGGCGTTGGGTCGCAAGAACTTGAAAAGTCTCCGGCGGATGCCCTCCCGCACGAAGCATCTTGCGCCGTCCGGTTCCTGCCGTCAAGTCCTTGAGGGCGGTTTTCTGGCACTCACCGCACATCACCGGTTACCCACCGGTCTCACCCGATCCCCCACCCGGGCGAGCCCCTGTCTCTTATA
>NZ_RCVK01000145.1:0-17992 GCF_003667485.1 Micromonospora sp. BL1 | reverse complement strand
AGGGGGAGCAGGTGGGCCGCATCGGGGACGTCGGGGAGGCGTACGCCGTTAGGGGCTTCGTCGGCGATGCGGTCGGCCAGGCGGCGGATGTCGGCCAGGTCGTCGGCGCCGGTGCCGACGAGCACCGGTACGCGCAGCTCGCCCAGCCGGTCGATCGCCGGCGGGTCCAGCTCACCCACCTCGATCGCGCTCAGCGCCTGCTCGGCGGCGAGCGCCCGGCGGTCCATCTCCTCGGCGAACCGGATCAGCTCCGGGTCGACGTCCTCCGGGCGGCGGGTCGGGCCGACCACCCAGAACCGCACCTCGCCGGCGGCGGTGGCGGCGAAGTCCTCCGGGTCCACGTCACCGACCAGCTCGTCCCAGAGCTGCTCGGTCTCCTCGGACCACTCGTTGCCGGAGACGGGCGCGCCGAACAGCGCCAGCGCCGAGACCCGCTCCGGGTGGGCGAGCGCGGTGTCCACGGCGACCCGGCCGCCGAACGAGCAGCCGACGAGCGCGGCCCGCTCGATGCCCAGCGCGTCGAGCAGCCCGATCACGTCGTCGTGGTGGGCGAACGGCGCGGGCGGCAGCTCCGAGTCGCCGTAGCCGCGCAGGTCCAGCGCGATCACCCGGTGTCGCTGCGCGAGTGCCGGGATCTGCCCGCGCCACATCCGCCGGTCGGCGATGCCGGCGTGCAGCAACACCACGGCGGTTCCGGTGCCGCTCTCGTCGTACGCGAGCTGGGCGCCGTTGATATCGATCTTGGTCACGGGGGAGAACGGTACGGACCGGACATGGGCTCCGCAACCCACCTTCAGTGACCCTGCTAACTCTGGCTAGCGTTTTGCTTGCAGGAGTTAGCGGCCCGAGCTAGCGTTGAGCCATGGCCACCAGCAAGGACCTTCCCGATGTCGGCGGGTTCATTCGCGACCTGCGGCGCAACGCGAAGATCTCACTGCGCCAGCTCGCCGAGCAGGCGGGCGTCAGCAATCCCTACCTGAGCCAGATCGAGCGCGGGCTGCGCAAGCCGAGCGCCGAGGTGCTCCAGCAGCTCGCCAGCGCGCTGCGCGTCTCCACCCCGGCGATGTACCTGCGTGCCGGGCTGCTGGACGACAAGGAGGGTCAGGGCGTGCTCGCGGCGATCGCCGTCGACCCCGAGCTGACCATGGCCCAGAAGCAGTCGCTCACCCAGATCTACGAGACGTTCCGGCGCGAGAACGCCCGCCTGGCCGAGGCGACCGAGGCCGCCACCACGACGGAAGCGGCCACCACGGCCGAGACGGCCACCGCTCCGGAGGCCCCGGCCACCGTCGCGCCGGCCGCCACCGGTCCGGTGACGCCGGACGGCACCCCGACCGAGGCGGTCCTCGAATCCGTAGCCGTCACCGAAGCGGGCGGCGCGCCCGCCCCGACCACCGCCGCCCCTGAGCAGACGGCCGCCCGCCGGGCGGCCCGGAAGGCCGCCGGTGCGGCCGAGGAGGAGCAGTCATGACCACCCAGCCGAAGACCAACCGCATCCCCGCACCCCTCTACGCCGCCGCCGGCGCCGGTGAGCTGGCCCTGGAGCAGCTGCGCAAGCTGCCGACCGTGGTGACCGACCTCGGCGGCAAGGCCGTCGTCACCGGCTTCGAGCTGCGCCAGAAGGCCACCGAGACGCTGAAGACCGCCAACCAGACCGCCACCGGGCTGCGCGAGCGGGCCGTCGCCACCGACCTCGACCAGCTCCGCGAGGCCGCCAACCTGGAGAAGCTGCGCGAGGCCGCGAACCTGGACAAGCTCCGGGACGCCGCGAACCTGGACAGGCTCCGCGAGGCCGCCACCCGCAACGCCGCCGTCGTGGTGGCCGGCGCGTACGCCGCGCAGGAGCGCGCGCTGGCCGCGTACGCCGAGCTGGTCGCCCGCGGTGAGCGCGTGGTCGGCGCCGGCGTGCTGGAGGCAGCCGACACGGTGAACGCCGACATCGAGGCCACCGAGGCCACCGGCACCGACGTGACCCCGAAGGCCGACACCGCCCCGAAGTCCGAGGTGGCCCCGAAGCCGGAGACCGCCGCCGCGACGACCGAGGTGCCCACCCCGGCCGAGGTGGCCGAGGCGGTGGCCGCCAAGCCGGCCGCGGTGAAGCGGACCCGCGCCACCAAGGCGACCGCCACCAAGGCCGCCACGAAGACGGCCGCCGCCAAGCCGGCCACCCCGTCGGCGAAGCTGCCGAAGACCACGAAGCGGACCCGCCCGGCCGCCGAGTGACCCGAAGCTCCACCGGGACCCCGGACAACGTCTTGTCGGACGTTTCCGGGGTCTCGGCATAAGCTTGCCCCCATGGCCATCGCCGCGCCGATCTTCGCGTTCGCAGTCCAAGACGTGATCCAGCTGATCCTGCTCGTCTTCGCCCTGGTCGTACAGGGAGTGGCGCTGGTGCACGCGGTCACCCAGCGCGGCGACGGTTTCGCCGCGCTCGGCACGCTGCCCAAGGGCGGCTGGGTCGCCATCCTGGCGGTCTGCCTGCTGCTGACCCTGCTCGGCTTCGGCCCGATCAGCCTGTTCGGACTGATCGGCATCGCGGCCGGTCTCATCTACCTGCTCGACGTGCGGCCCGGCCTGCGGGACCTGCACGACGGCCGAGGGTCCTGGTGAGAGGTTTCCGCTGGCCTCCGCCACCGGACGGCGGTCCCCGCACCTGGGGGCCCGGCCCCGGCGCGCCCCGCACCGGGCGTCCCGCGTTGCCCGAGCCGGAGACGGAGCTGGTCGCCACCCCGCACGGGGTGAGCCTGGAACGGCTGGTCACCGGCACCGGTGACCCGGTCACCGTGTTCGCGCACGGGCTCGGGAGCGGCATCGCCACCACCCGCCCGTTCGGCAGCGGCGTCACCGGGCGGCGCGTCTTCTTCCAGTTCCGCGGGCACGGCCGCTCCGACTCCCCGCCCGGGCCGTGGAGCTACCTGGACCTCGCCCGTGACCTGCGCGCGATGGCGGACCTGAGCGGCGCGACCCGGGCGTTCGGCGCCAGCCTCGGCGCGGGCGCGCTCTGCCGGCTGCTCGCGGAGAGCCCGGAACGCTTCGAGAAACTCGTCTTCTTCCTGCCCGCCGTGCTGGACACGCCGCGCGGCGAGGCGGCGCGCGCCCGGCTCACCGGCCTGCTCGACGCGGTGGCCGAGGGCGACGCGTCGGCGCTGGCCGACGCGGTGTCGCTGGAGCTGCCGCCGTCGGTGCGCAACACCCCGGCCGGCTGGGCGTACCTGCGGCAGCGGCTCGACCAGCTGCTGCGCGACGGGCTCGCGCCGGGGCTGGCCGACCTGCCCGCCCAGGCCCCGCTCGACGACGCCGGGTCGCTCGCCGCGGTCACCGCGCCGGCGCTGGTCATCGCCGCCGCCGAGGACGACCTGCACCCGGTCGCCGTCGCCGAACGGCTCGCCGCCGCGCTCCCGAACGCCACACTGCACGTGTACGACCGGCCCGGCGTGCTCTGGACCGAGCGCGCCGACCTGCGGGAGCGGGTCTCGGAGTTCCTGAACGGGTAACGTCGCCGTCCATGGGCGTCACACACCACGGCCGTACGCACCGGCTCGACCTCGCCGACCCGACCCTGCGCGAGTGGACCTGCCGGGTGCTGGCGGCCGATCCCGAGCAGGGCATCGTGCTGGACCGGTCCGCGTTCTACCCCGGTGGCGGCGGGCAGCCGCCGGATCACGGGGTGCTGCTCTGGCAGGGAGTACAGACCCGGATCGTCGGCACCCGCAAGGGCGACGACCTGTGGCTGATCCCGCCCGAGGGCGACCCGGTGCCGCCGGTCGGCACCGAGGTGGTCGGCGCGGTGGAGGACGCCCGCCGGACCATGCTGATGCGTACCCACTCCGGGCTGCACGTGCTCTGCGGCGTGGTGTTCCGCGACTTCGGCGCGCTCGTCACCGGCGGCAACATGGAGCCGGGTGAGGCGCGGATGGACTTCAACCTCCCCGAGGTGCCGCCGGACTTCAAGGCCCGCATCGAGGAGCTGGTGAACGCCGAGGTGGCCGCCGACCGGTCGGTGGCCGTACGGGTGCTGCCGCGCGCCGAGGCGCTCGCCCTGCCGGACATCATCCGTACCCAGTCGAACCTGATCCCGCCGGAGGAGCAGGAGGTGCGGATCGTCGACATCGTGGGGCTGGACGTGCAGGCCGACGGCGGCACGCACGTCGCGTCCACCGCCCAGATCGGCAAGGTCCAGGTGGTCAAGGTGGAGAGCAAGGGCCGGGCCAACCGCCGGGTACGCGTGCGCCTGGCGGACTGAGTCACCCGGGCGCGCGCCGGGACCGCAGCGCGCGTGCCTTCTGCCGGTTGCCGCAGCGTTCCATCGCGCACCAGCGGCGCTGCCCCGGCCGCGACGTGTCCACGAAGACCAGTTGGCAGTCGTGTGCGCCGCACTCCCGGATCCGGGCCGCGTAGGGGCCGGTGAGCAGGTCGACCGCGTCCCGGGCGAACGTCGCGACCACCTGCGCGCCGGTCAGCGGCGTACGCCAGGACCGGCCGCCGTCGGGGCCGGCCTGCGGGATCAGCGGCAGCCCGGCCGCGGCGTCGTTCACCACCGCCAGGTCCGCGGCCGGTGGGGTCTCGTCGCGGGTACGCGCCTGCGCCACCCGCCAGAGCGCGTCGCGCAGTCGACGGGCGGCGGCCAGGTCGTCCGCGTCGACGATGACGGCGGCGGGGTCCAGTCGCAGCCGGGACGCGGCCAGCCAGCCCGCCAGGTCGTCCGGGCGGTGCAGCACCTCGTAGCGGGCGAACGCGCCCGGACCGCCGGTGGTCAGCAGTTCCAGGCAGAGCGCGCCCGGGTCGAAGCGGTACCGGGTGCCTTCGGGACTGATCAGGGTGAGTCCGCTTGCGCCGTTCGTCACGTAACCACTATAACTGGTTACACCAACCGACCACGGAGGACACATGGCCCGGGAGTGGAAACTCGTCATCGACTGTGCCGACCCGATCGGGCTGGCCCGCTTCTGGGCCGAGGCGCTCGGCTACCAGGTCGAGGACAACAGCGTGCTGATCGAGCGGCTGGCCGCCGCCGGTGCGGTGCCGCCGGAGGCGTACGTCGAGGTGGACGGCCGCAAGGCGTGGCGCGAACTGGCGGCGGTACGCCACCCGGACGACCCGGTCGACCCGGCCAGCGGCACCGGGCTGGGCCGGCGGTTCCTGTTCCAGGCCGTTCCCGAGCCCAAGCGGGTCAAGAACCGCCTCCACGTCGACCTGCACGTCGGCCCGGAGGGGCGGGCGGCCGAGGTGGAGCGGCTGACCGCACTCGGCGCGACGGTGCTGGCCGAGGTCGCCGACCGGGGCAGCGAGCACACCACGATGGCCGACCCGGAGGGCAACGAGTTCGACGTGCAGTGACCCCGCTCAGCGCGGCAGGTGGGCCGCCCGGACGGCGAGCAGCCAGCGTTCCACGATCTCCTCGTCCGGGCGTTCCGGCAGCGGCGAGCGGGTCCGGTCGAACTCCGCCTCGGCGGTCGCCACCAGGGCCTGCGCCTCGTCCAGCGCGCCATCGGCGACCCGCTCGCCGAACGCGCGGAACCACTCCGGGTCGGCGAGGCGGATCTCCAGTACGCCCGTCGCGTACAGCGTCCGGCCCTGGTGCAGCAGCCGGGCCAGGTGCCGGGCGTGCTTCGCCGAGCGTCGCCGCCCGCCGACATCGGCGCTCCGGCTGGCGAGCTTGCGGAACTGCTGCGAGGCGTACCCGAGGTACGCGTCGCGGACCCGCGGCGCGCTGAGGAACGCCGACCGGATGGCGATCAGCTCCTCGCCGAACCCGGTGCGGGTCTCGTAGCAGTCGTCGGGCAGCCACATCAGCTCGGTGGCGGTCGGGTTGCCGCTCAGCGCCAGCAGCGCGTACTTGCGCGCCTCGTGCAGCGTGACGTCCGGCTCGGTGGTCACGACCGACTCGCGGGGCGGGCGCAGGCCGTGGAACGCGACTGTGGGCGCGGCGAACACGCCGATCCGGTCGGTGTCCGAGCCGGGTCCGGCCAGCCCGTACGCGACCGAGCCGACGATCCCGGACAGTAGCAGGTGCATACCGGTGATGATCGCCCATCCGGGTCTGGAGGAAAACCGGACTTCCGCTGTCAGGTATCGGTGACACGGTGATCCCATGAACTCACCACTGACCGGAACTGTCGCGCTCGTCGCGGGCGCGACCCGGGGCGCCGGCCGGCAGATCGCCGTGCAGCTCGGCGCCGCCGGGGCCACCGTCTACGCCACCGGCCGCACCACCCGCGAGCGCCGCTCCGAGATGGACCGGCCGGAGACCATCGAGGAGACCGCCGAGCTGGTCACCGCCGCCGGGGGCACCGGGATCGCCGTCGCTGTCGACCACCTCGACCCCGGGCAGGTACGCGGCCTGGTCGAGCGGATCGACGCCGAGCAGGGCCGCCTCGACGTGCTGGTGAACGACGTCTGGGGCGGCGATCCGCTGATCACCTGGGAGAAGCCGGTCTGGGAGCAGCCGCTCGACGCCGGTTTCCGCATGCTGCGGCTCGCGGTCGACACGCACATCATCACCAGCCACTTCGCGTTACCGCTGCTGATCCGCAACCCGGGCGGCCTGGTCGTCGAGATCGGCGACGGCACCAAGGAGCACAACGACAGCGAGTACCGCCTGTCGGTCTTCTACGACCTGGCGAAGGTGTCGGTGAACCGGCTCGGCTTCAGCCAGGCGCACGAGCTGGCCCCGCACGGCTGCACCGCCGTCTCGCTCACGCCCGGCTGGCTGCGCTCGGAGGCGATGCTCGAACACTACGGCGTCACCGAGGCGACCTGGCGCGACGCCGCGAAGACCGAGCCGCACTTCGTCATGTCGGAGACGCCGGCGCTCGTCGGGCGCGCGGTGGCAGCCCTGGCCGCCGACCCGGACCGGGCCCGCTGGAACGGGCAGTCCCTCGACAGCGGCGGCCTGGCCCAGGTGTACGGCTTCACCGACGTCGACGGCAGCCGCCCGCACTGGGCCCGCTACTACGAGGAGGTGGTCAAGCCGGGCAAGCCGGCCGACCCCGACGGCTACCGCTGACCCGACGGCGGATCGGTGTAGAGCGCCGCCGCGCGGCGGGCCACCTCGGCGAAGCGGGCCCGCAGTTGCGGCGGCGCCAGCACCTCCACCTCCGGGCCGAGCGCCAGCAACTGGGTGTACGCGACGTCCACCGACTCGACCGGCAGACGCAGCACCAGCCGGCCCTGCTCGTCCGGCGGCCCGGCCGCGTCCACCGCCTCGGTGTGGACGAACGGCGCGTCCACCAGGTGCCGCAACATCCGCAGCCCGGCCGGGCTCAGCCGCACGGTGACCCGCTCCCGCAGCAGCTCACGCAGGAACGCGCCCGCCTGCTCCCGCCAGTACGCCCCGAGGTCGAAGTCCTCGTCCCGGTCGAAGCCGTCGGCGCCCACCTCGACCGCCACCACCCGGTCCACCCGGTACGTCCGCCAGGCGTCGTCGACCCGGCCGACCAGGTACCAGATCCCGTTCTTCAGCACCAGCCCGTACGGCGCCAGCGTGCGGGTCACCTCGCGGTCCCCGCGCCGGTAGCGCAGCTCCACCATCAGGTCCCGCCAGACCGCCCGGGCCAGCTCGGCGAGCGTCGGCGGCGCGGGGGTCTCCCGGAACCAGCCGGGCACGTCCAGGTGGAACCGCTGCCCGGTACGCGCGGGCGCGTCCCGCAGGCTCGGCGGCAGCGCGGCGAGCACCTTCAGCTCGGCGGCGGCCACCGAGTCGGCCAGTCCCATGTCCCCGGCCGGTCCGGGCAGCCCGGCCAGGAACAGCGCCTCGGCCTCGTCCCGGCTCAACCCGGTCAACCGGGTCCGGTAGCCGCCGAGCAGCCGGTAGCCGCCGGCCCGGCCCCGGTCCGCGTACACCGGGACACCGGCGGCGGAGAGCGCCAGCACGTCCCGGTAGACGGTCCGCTCGGACACCTCCAGCTCGCGGGCCAGCTCGGCGGCGGTCATCGTCTCCCGGGACTGGAGCAGCAGCACAAGCGAGATCAGCCGGGACGCACGCACAGGCCCATTGTGGTGCACCGGGAGATTAGGCTGTGCCGTCGTGAACGCCTCCCGTACCGTCGCGCCGGTCACCGGCGCGGCCACCCGCTTCCTCGGCGGCGCCGGACTGCTGCTGCGCGGCTTCGGCATGTACGTCCGCAGCCCCAAACTGATGCTGCTCGGCGTGATCCCGGCGCTGATCACCGGCGCGCTCTACGTGGCCCTGTTCGCCACGCTGCTCTGGTTCGTGGACGACCTGGCGGGCTGGCTCACCCCGTTCGCCGACGACTGGTCGTCGCCCTGGCGCGGGCTGCTGCGGGTCGCCGCCGGGCTGGCGGTGGTCGGGGTCGCCGGGCTGGTCGGTGTGCTCACGTTCACCGCCGTCACGCTGGTCATCGGTGACCCGTTCTACGAGGCGATCTCCGAGCGGGTCGAGAACCGGCTCGGCGGCACCCCCGGCGCGGTCGACGTGCCGTTCTGGTCCTCGCTTCGGCGCAGCCTCGCCGACTCGCTGCGCCTGGTGGCGCTGTCCGCGCTGATCGGCGTACCCCTGTTCGCGGCCGGTTTCATCCCGGTGGTGGGGCAGACGGTGGTCCCGGTGGTCGGTGCCCTGGTGGGTGGCTGGTTCCTGGCGCTGGAGCTGGTCGGCGCGCCGTTCTACCGGCGGGGGATGCGGCTGCCGGACCGGCGGGCGCGGCTGCGGACCGACCGCCCGACGGCGCTCGGTTTCGGGGTGGCGGTCTTCCTGTGCTTCCTGATCCCGCTCGGCGCGGTGCTGGTCATGCCGGCCGCCGTCGCCGGGGCCGCGCTGCTGGCCCGCCGGTCGCTGGGCCAGCCGATCGAGGAGAGCTGAGATGGACACCGTCCTGATCGAGGGGGACATCACCGCGCAACAGGTCGACGCCATAGTCAACGCCGCGAACTCGTCGCTGCTCGGCGGCGGGGGAGTGGACGGCGCGATCCACCGGCGCGGCGGCCCGGCGATCCTGGAGGAGTGCCGGGCGCTGCGCGCCTCCCGCTACGGGCGCGGGCTGCCCACCGGCCAGGCCGTCGCCACCACCGCCGGTAACCTGCCCGCCCGCTGGGTGGTGCACACGGTCGGGCCGGTCTTCTCGCCGCGCGAGGACCGCTCGGCGCTGCTGCGCGACTGCTACGCCAACAGCCTGCGGGTCGCCGACGGGCTGGGCGCGACCCGGATCGCGTTCCCGCTGATCTCCGCCGGGATCTACGGCTGGCCGGTCGAGGACGCGGTGGCGCAGGCGCTAACAGTGCTGCACGCGGCCACCCCGGCGCACGTCACCGAGGCCCGGCTGGTGCTGTTCGGCGCGGACACGTACGGCACCGCGGTGCGGGTGGCAGCCGGGCTCACGTGAGTTTGCGCCGGCACGACCACTGGCTGTCCACCGGCCGATAGCCGAGCCGCTTGTTCACCGCCAGCATCGGCGCGTTCGCCTCGTCGTTCGAGGTGTACGCGGTGCGTACCCCGCGCGCGGCGGCGGTGTGCAGGGCGGCCTGCTTGGCCAGCCGGGCCAGCCCTCGCCCCCGGTACGCGGGCAGCGTGCCGGTGAAGTCCGACCACATCCGGTCGCCGTCGCGCTTCACCAGGCTCAGCGCGACCAGTTCGCCGTCCACCTCGGCGAGCGTGCTGGCCTCCCGGTCCAGCCCTGGGTTGTCCCAGCACTCGTGCCGCCACAGGTCGAAGTCGAGCGAGTCCGTGGGCACGTCGCCCGGCTCGTCCCGGGACGCCTCGGCGTCGACCCGGTGCACCAGGCGCGGGTCGAGCCCGGCGGCGGACACCAGCCGTACGCCCGGCGGCGCCTGCGGCATCGGCGGGGCGGTGGTCAGGTCCAGTGCCGAGTAGCGCACCTCCCGGCTGGGTGTGAAGCCGTGCCGCTGCGCGAACGGCAGCGACTCGGTACGCGCGTGGGTGAGCACCCGGGTGGACCCGAGCGCCCGCAGGTGACCGAACGCGGCGTCGAACAGCGTGGTGCCGGTGCCCCGGCCGCGGTGTTCGGGGTGCACGTGCAGCAGGGCGATCTCGCCCACGCCGGGCGTCGAGGTCTGCGTGTTGCGGTACGCCGACACCCAGCCGATCACCTGCCCGTCCGCCTCGGCGACCCAGGCCGACCAGTCCTCGCCGGCCGGCGGGTCGGCGATCATGCGGCGGGTCGACTCGACGCCGCGCACCAGGTAGGGGTAGACGAGCGCGCGCAACGCCACCACGGCGGGCGCGTCGTCGGGGCGGGCGGGACGGATCTCGGCTCCACTCATTCGGCGGACCCTAGACCCGTCGCCGCCCGCACCGCGACCGGATAACCAGCGCGACCGGATGATCAGGCGGACTCGCGCAGCACCAGCTCGGTCGGCAGCACCAGCGCCTGCTCGACCTCCTCGCCCGCGGCGATCCGCAGCAGTTGCCGGGTCATCGACCGGCCCAGCTCCACTATCGGCTGCCGCACCGTCGTCAGCGGCGGCTCGGTGTACGCGGCCGTCTCGATGTCGTCGAAGCCGATCACCGCCACGTCCTCGGGCACCCGCCGCCCCTCCTCGCGCAGGGCGCGCAGCGCGGCGTGCGCCATCAGGTCGGAGGCGGCGAACACGGCGTCCAGCTCCGGGTCGGCGGCGAGCAGCTCGCGCATCGCGGCGGTGCCGGACTCCCGGGTGAAGTCGCCGTACGCGACCAGCTCCGGCAGCCCGGCGTCGGTGATCGCGCTGCGGTAGCCGATCAGCCGCTCGATCCCGGCGACCATGTCCTGCGGCCCGGCGATGGTGGCGATCCGCCGCCGCCCGTTCGCGATCAGGTGCTGGACGGCTGTGCTCACGCCGCCTTCGTGGTCGACGTCCACGTACGGCACGTCGGCGCCGTCGAGCGGCCGCCCGCTGCACACCACCGGGATGCCGAGGCGGGCCAGCCGGCCGGGCAGCGGGTCCTCGCCGTGCAGCGAGGCGAACAGCACCCCGTCGACGTGCCGGCCGGTGGTGTACCGCTCGACCCGTTCGTGCCCGGCCGGTGAACCGGCGAGCATCAGGACGAGCTGCTTGTCCGCCGCCTCCAGCTCCTGCGCCGCGCCCCGGATGATGCCCGGGAAGACCTGGTCGTCGGAGAAGACCCGGGTGGCCGCCTCGGGCAGCACCAGTGCGACCGAGTCGGTCCGCTGGGTGACCAGGCTGCGGGCGGCGAGGTTCGGGACGTACCCGAGTTCCTCGACCGCCCGGCGTACCGCCTGCCGGATCGGCTCCGCGACTGTGGTCGAGCCGTTCACCACCCGGGAGACGGTGGCCCGGGACACGCCGGCCAGCCGGGCCACCGCCTCCAGGGTCGGTCGCTGTGCCGTCGTCATCCCCGTAACCACCACCTCGTCACAGCCCGTTCCGGGCGATCACCTCCTGGTACCAGCGGGCGCTGTGCTTTGGTGTGCGCCGCTGGGTCAGGTAGTCGACGTGGACGATCCCGAACCGCTTCCGGTAACCCTCGGCCCATTCGAAGTTGTCCAGCACCGACCATACGAGATAACCGCGCAGGTCCACGCCGCGGGCGATCGCTTCGTGCGCGGCGCGCAGGTGCCCGTCGAGGTAGGCGACCCGGTCGGCGTCGGCCACCTCGCCCCGCTCGTCGAGGCCGGTGTCCGGGAACGCCCCGCCGTTCTCGGTGATCATCAACGGCAGCCCGGGGTGGTCGGCCGCCACGCGTTCGAGCAGCCGGGTCAGCCCGGCCGGCTCGATCGACCAGCCCATGTCGGTCAGCGGCCCGGCCGGCGGCAGGAACTCGACCGCCCCGGCGGTGCCCGGGTACGCACCGCCTCCCGCGCCGTCGGTCCGCCCGGCCACGTAGGTGGGCGCGTAGTAGTTCAGGCCGAGCAGGTCCAGCGGCGCGGCGATCAGCTTCTCGTCCCCGTCCCTGACGAAGTCCGGCGTGACTATCCGGCTCACGTGGGCCAGCACGTCCGCCGGGTAGCCGCCGCCGGTGAGCGGGTCCAGGAAGATCCGGTTGTGCAGGCCGTCGACCAGCCGGACCGCCGCGGCGTCGGCGGCGCTGCCCGCGTCCGCCGGCTGCACGTCGGCCAGGTTGAGCGTGATGCCGAGCGTCTCCACGCCGGCCGCGCGCAACGCCCCCGCCGCCAGGCCGTGGCCGAGCAGCAGATGGTGTACGGCCCGGAACGCGTCACCGGAGTCACGGCGCCCCGGCGCGTGCACGCCGGAGCCGTACCCGAGGTAGGCCGAGCACCACGGTTCGTTGAGCGTGGTCCAGGTGCGGACCCGGTCGCCGAGGCGGCCGTGCACGGCGAGCGCGTACTCGGCGAAGTGCTCGGCGGTCTCCCGGACTGTCCACCCGCCCCGGTCCTCCAGCGCCTGCGGCAGGTCCCAGTGGTAGAGCGTGACGATCGGGTCGATGCCGGCGGCCAGCAGCGCGTCGGTCAGCCGGTCGTAGAAGTCCAGGCCGCGCGGCTCGACCGGCCCGGTGCCGTCCGGCCGCACCCGGGGCCAGGACACCGAGAACCGGTACGCCCGCAGTCCCAGCTCGGCCATCAGCGCGACGTCCTGCGCGTACCGGTGGTAGTGGTCGCAGGCCACGTCGCCGGTGTGTCCCTGGAACACCGCGCCGGGCGTACGGCTGAAGGTGTCCCAGATCGACGGGCCGCGACCGTCGTCGCGGGCGGCGCCCTCGATCTGGTACGCGGCGGTGGCTCCGCCCCAGACGAAGCCCTCCGGGAATCGGACGTTGCTCATGCCTTGACCGCACCTTCCATGATGCCGCCGATGATCTGGCGGCCGAAGACGACGAACACCAGCAGCAGCGGCAGCGTGGCGATGGCCGTGCCGGTGAACACCTGCGACATGTCCTGGTAGTACCCGTCGGAGAGGGCCCGCAGCGACAGCTGCACCGTCGGGTTCTCCGGGTCGTTCAGCACCGCGTACGGCCACAGGAAGTCGTTCCAGGTGGTCATGAACGTGAGCAGGCCGAGGACGGCGGCGGCCGGGCGCAGCGCGGGCAGCACCACGTTCCAGTAGATCCGCGCGGTGTTGCAGCCGTCCATCCGGGCCGCCTCGATCAGTTCGGTGCTGACCGCCTGGCCCGCGTACTGGCGCATCATGAACACGCCGAAGCCGGTGACCAGCGCCGGCACGATCACGGCGGGCAGCCGGTCGTTCCAGTTCAGCTTCGTCATCAGCAGGTAGAGCGGGATCACGCCGAGCTGGGTGGGGACCATCATGGTGGCGACGATGACCAGCAGCAGCGCGTTGCGCCCGCGGAAGCGCAGCTTGGCGAACGCGAACCCGGCCAACGTGGAGAAGAACACCACCGAGATCGTGACGGTGGTGGCCACGATGGCCGAATTGATCAGGCCGGTCAGGAAGTACGCGTCGGTGTTGTCGAACAGCCGGGCGATGTTGGCGCCGAGGTTGCCGCCGGGCGTGAGCGGCGGCGGGACCTGGCCCATCGTGTCGCTGGTCCGGCTGGCCACCACGAACATCCAGTAGATCGGGAAGATCGACAGGACGGCCGAGAGCGTCAGCGCCAGGTAGGTGAGCCGGCTTGCCGACCAGAGGCGGGTCATCGGGAGACCTCCTTGCGGGAGCCGCCGCCGAGCCGGCGCAGGAGCAGGACGTTGATCGCCGCGACCACCGCGATCAGGGCGAACAGCAGCCAGGCGACCGCCGAGCCGTAGCCGAAGTTGTAGTGCGGCGCGAAGGCGTTCTCGAACATGTACATGGTCACCGTCTGCGACTCCCGCAGCGGTCCGCCGCGGATCGCGTTGGTGCCGGAGTTGAACATCCGCGGCTCGGTGAAGAGCTGGAGACCGCCGATGGTGGAGATGATGACCGCGAAGATGATCGTCGGCTTGAGCAGCGGCACCGTGATGGACCAGAACTGCCGGGCCCGGCCGGCGCCGTCGATCGCCGCCGACTCGTACAGGTCGCGGGGGATGGCCTGCATGGCCGCCAGGAAGATCAGCGCGTTGTAGCCGGTCCAGCGCCAGTCGACCATGGTGGAGATGGCGACCCAGGCGGCGAACCGGTTCGCCTTCCAGTCGATCGCGCTGATCCCGACGTGGTCGAGCAGCCAGTTGATCATGCCGAACTCGCGGCCGAACAGCACCGCGAACACGATCGCCACGGCGGCGGTCGAGGTGACGTTCGGGATCAGCACCGCCATCCGCCAGGTGGTACGGGCGCGCAGCTGCCGGTTCAGCAGGTTGGCCAGCCAGAGCGCGGCGAGCAACTGGGGGACCGTGGAGATCACGAAGATGCCCAGCGTGTTGACCACCGAGTGCCAGAAGTCGGAGTCGGCGAGCAGCTGGGTGTAGTTGTCGAAGCCGATGAACGGGTGCTCGGCGCCGAGCAGGTCCCAGTCGTGCAGCGAGACCCAGAACGTGTACGCCAGCGGGTACGCCCCGAAGACGCCGAACAGCAGGAAGAACGGGGCGATGAACAGGTACGGCGAGTACCTGGTGTCGATCCGGCTGAGCCGGTTGCCCAGGCCGGGACGGGTGGGACGGGGCGCCGGTGCGACCGGCGGGCGGGCGTCGAGCTGGACGGCCATGACCCGGGACTCCTTTCCGCCGTGCGGGCGGCCCCCGTGGCCGGGTGGCCGCCCGCACGCGCTGCTCGGGTTACTTGGCGGCGGCCTTCTCGGCGTTGGCGACCGCGTCGGTCCAGCCCTGCTCCGGTGAGCGCTTGCCCAGCTCCACCGAGCGGACGGCGTTCTCGACCTCGGTGCGTACGGCCTGGTTCTTCGGTCCCATGTAGACCGGCTTCAGGCTCTTGGCGCCCTCGGCGAAGATCTTCCCGACCGGTGCCTCGGAGAAGTAGGCGTTCTTCGAGTCGATGATCGCCGGGTCCTCCAGCGCCTGCGGCGAAGAGGGCAGGGGGCCCTTCGCCTTGAACGCGCCGATCTGACCCTTGGCGCTGGTCAGGAACTTGGCCAGCTCGATCGCCTCGGCCTGGTGCTTGCTCTGCTTCGGCACGGCGAGGAACGAGCCGCCCCAGTTGCCGCCGTTGCCGGGGATCTGGGCGATGTCCCACTTGCCCTTGGCGCCGGCGCCCGCGTTGCCCTCGATCACGCCGGTCATCCAGGCCGGGCAGGCGATGGTGGCGAACTTCGACTGCTTGAACGCCGACACCCACTCCTCGGACCAGGAGCCGTACTTGCCGGACAGCCCCGAGTCGATGATGTCCATCGTGGTGTCGTACGCCTGCTTCACCGCCGGGTTGCTGCCCACGACCAGGTTGTTGCCGGTGTCGTAGTAGCTGTAGCCGCTGCTGTTGCCGGCGGTCTGGAGCAGGATCGTGTTGAACGTGTTCGTCGCCGCGTCCAGGAACGAGGCGCCGGTCTTCTTCGCGGTGAACTGCTCGCCGACCTTGATGTAGTCCTGCCAGGTGGGCCAGAGCTTGGACACGGCCTCCCGGTCGGTGGGCAGGCCGGCCTTGGCGAACAGGTCGGTGCGGTAGCACATCGCCATGCCGCCCACGTCCGTGCCGAGGCCGATGAGCTGCTTGCCGTCGGCGGTGAGCCCCTGGTTCCACTTCCAGTCGAGGAAGTTGCCCTTCAGGTCGGCCGCGCCGTGGTCGAGCAGGTTGACGAAGTTCTGCGGGTTGGCCTTGTACTCGACGAGCAGGCCCTCCTCGATGGCGACCACGTCACCGGCGCCCTTGCCCGCGGCGAGCCACTGGGTGAGCTTCGGGGAGTACTCGTCGAGGTTGCCGCCGGTGCCGCGCTCGACGATCTTCACGCCGGGGTGGCTGGCCATGTACTCCTGGTAGAGATCGGCGTAACCGAACTGGCCGAAGACGTCGACGGTGAGCGTTATCGGCCCGTCGGCGGCGGCATCGTCGCCGCCGCCGCAGGCGGTGGTGCCGAGCAGCGCGGTGGCGGCGACCACTGCAACCGCCGCCAGGCGGCGGCGCGTGAAGGTGAGCATGCTGTCCTGACCTCTCGGGTCGTCGAAAAGGGTGGTGGAAGGCGGTTCCGGAACTAAGAGAGCGCTCTCACGACAGCGTGGGGGAGGGGCGTGGACCTTGTCAAGAGAGCGCTCTCAGAGGTGTCCGAAAAGAAGGAGAGGGGCGATGGCCGCCCCTCTCCGCGTGGTGCCGTTCGTCAGCCGACCCGCAGGCCGCCCAGCAGGGAACGGTCGCCCGCCACGTCCAGCGCGTCGAAGCTGATCCGGCCCATCAGCGCCAGCAGCAGATCGCTCGCCGTGCCGGCCACCTGCGCCCGCGCACGGTGGTCGTCGTGGTCGAGGATCGTGGCGGTGTCCAGCAGCGCGACCCCCTCACCCCGCAACCGCAGGTACCACTCCTGCGCGGCATCGGTCGCGTTCAGCTGCACCACGCCGCGCCACTGCCCCGGATGCACCCGCCGTCCCGCCGGCAGCCAGGTGTCCAGCACCTCGCTCACCCCGTCGGCCGCGAGCTTCGCCTCGATCGGATCACCCGCACCGATCGCGAGCTGGGCGTCCCAGCGGTGCACGGCCGTCTCGTGCGCGAGCCGGCGCGGCCAGAAGGCCGCCTTCTTCGGCTGGGGCGCGAAGTTCCAGGCCGGCGCCTCCGGGTCCGTCGACTCCAGCAGCGCGCTGATCCGCTCGTACTCCTGCGTGTACCACTGCGTCGCGGTCAGGCCCGCGGGCGGCTCCGGGTCGTGCCGCTCCGGGCGGGTCGGCACGCCGGCGGTCAGCACGGTGCCCGCCCAGGCGTACGTGCGGGTCAGGTGATGAGCGAGATCGGTCACCGTCCAGCCGGGACAGGACAGCACGGGTGTCTCGGGTGGCGCCTCCGCCACCGCCGCGGCGAAGGCGGGGCCCTCCGTGCGCAGCGCGCCGATCCAGAAGTCCTTCGTGTGGTGCAGTCTGCTCATCGCCATCCTCCCGGGGGTGACCGGGCCACCAGTGGGTGCTCCGGCTACCCCTCAGCCTAGGGTGAAAGGCGTGTCAGACGTCTACGCCGAACCGGCTACTGCCGGTGACCCGACCGATCCGGCCACCCTGGCGCGCTACACCACGCTCCGGCTCGGTGGCCCCGCCGGGCGGCTGGAGATCGCCGGGGACGCCGCCCAGATCGTACTAAAAGTGCAGGAAGCGGAGGCCCGGGAGCAGGCGGTACTGGTGCTGGCGGGCGGCAGCAACGTCGTGATCGGCGATCAGGGCTTCCCCGGCACCGTCGTGCTCGTCCGCTCCCGGGGGTTCCAGGTCGTCGCCGAGGACGGCGACACCGTCACGGTACGTGTCGAAGCCGGCGAGCCGTGGGACGACCTCGTCGCCGCCACCGTCGAGCGCGGCTGGTCCGGGCTGGAGTGCCTCTCCGGCATCCCCGGGTCGGCCGGCGCGACCCCGATCCAGAACGTCGGCGCGTACGGCCAGGAGGTCGCCGAGACGATCGTCGCCGTCGAGGCGTACGACCGGACCCGCCGCGAAGTGGCGCGGATCGCCGCGGCGGACTGCGGATTCGTCTACCGGGGCAGCATCTTCAAGTACAGCGACCGCTGGGTGGTGCTCACCGTCGACTTCCGGCTCACCCGGTCCCCGCTGTCCGGCCCGGTCCGCTACGCCGAACTGGCCCGGGCGCTCGGCGTCGAGGTGGGCGACCGGGTGCCGCTCGCCGACGCCCGCGCCACGGTGCGCAAGCTGCGCGCCGGCAAGGGCATGGTGCTGGACGCGGCCGACCCGGACACCTGGTCGGTGGGCTCGTTCTTCACCAACCCGGTGCTGCCGGGCGACGTGTTCGAGCAGGTGCGGGAACGCGCCGCCGACCTGGGACAGCCGCCGAACTGGCCGGGCGCCGACGGCACGGTGAAGGTCAGCGCGGCGTGGCTGATCGACAAGGCCGGGTTCGGCAAGGGGTACGCGGGCCCGGAGGGCGTCGCCATCTCCAGCAAGCACACACTGGCGCTGACGAACCGCTCCGGCACGGCGAGTGCGGCCGCGCTGGTGGCGCTGGCCCGCGAGATCCGCGACGGCGTGCATTCCCGCTTCGGCGTAACCCTGCACCCCGAGCCGGTCCTCATCAACTGCACCATCTGACCCCCCGCACC
>NZ_RCVK01000389.1:0-18108 GCF_003667485.1 Micromonospora sp. BL1 | reverse complement strand
GTTACCGTGGGTTCCGCAGCCCTGGGCGATGGCGGCTCAGCCGATCTCCGGCGCGCCGATGTCTCCGGCCGCCGTCGCCGCGACCTCCGGGGTCCCCGCGACGTCCGCCGTCTCCGCGTCGCCCGCCGTCGGCTCGGCGCCCGTGGCCACCGACCCGCTGGACCCGTCCGGCGGACGCCGGATCGCCCCGGTGCAGCCGGCGCCGAAGCGGCGCGACTGGATCTCGATCGTCGGCGCCCTGGTGCTCACCCTGGTCGCCGGCACCGCCGGGTTCTTCCTGGGCGCAGGACGCGAGAAGGAGGCCGCGACGCCCGCGCCGTCGGCCAGTCCGTCGCTGCCGCCCTACGAGGCCACGCAGCTCGCCATCAACAAGGCCAAGTTCGAGGGGGAGCTGGCCCCGCTGGTCGAGCCCTGGCTGACCCGGATCGGCGGCTGCACCGTCTACGGCCAGCCGGGCGCCCCGAAGCTGCCGACGGACGAGAAGGGGCACGTGTTCTGCCACTACGGCGGCGCGTGGCTGCACTTCACGCTCTACCCGGGACAGAAGCAGAAGGACACCGCGCGGGCGTACCGCCAACAGCTCAACCTCGCCGGCGGCTCGCTGGCGCCGGGGCTGCGCGAGGCCGGCGCCATGAAGGGCGGCGTAACCGGCAAGCCCGGCAGCTACGTCGAGTACGCCTTCGAGGGCGAGGACGGCCGGGCGATCTGCGGCGTCTGGTGGGACCCCGACGACATGCAGGGCGCCTTCTACATCGAGACGCTCTGCAAGGACGGTGTGGACGGCGACTGGGACGCCCTGCGCGACCTGTGGCAGCGCGGCAGCTGACGGCCGCGGCCCGTCATGCCGTGCTGATCCGGGCGACCGGTTCGACCCCGCCGGTGACCTGTTCGACCCGGTAGGCGGCGAGCGCCTGCCGCCAGGCGTCCACCTCGTCGCCGACGACGTGCGAGCGGATCAGCCAGACGCGCGCCCCGTCGCCGCGCTCGGCCGCCAGCTCGACCGCGTGGCGGAGACTGACCCGCACGGCAGTGGTGTCGTGGCCGGGCACCACCACGACGTCGGGCCGGTCGGGCATGTCGACCCACCAGCCCACCGTGTTCCCGTGCGGCACGACCAGTTTCAGCCGCTCGTGCCGCGAGTAGAACGCGAACCCGTACCAGGCCGCGTTGTTCATGACCACGACGTCGTTCGGGAGGCGGTGCCGGGCCACGTACTCGGTCGCCGAGCGCACGTCGGTGACGGCGATCGCCGTGTAGTAGAGGCCCGGCTCGTTCCCGTCGAACCGGTACCAGCGGCTGTTGCCGGCCGCGTACCCCCCGAGCAGGACCGTGCAGACGGCCGCGGCCAGGACCGCGGGCCGCACCTGGGAGAGGCGGCGGCAGGCCAGGTCGGCCGCGCGGCTCGCCGACCCGGCGACCCCGAGACCGGCCACCGCGGCGGCCGTGACGAGCAGGAAGTGCGAGGTACGCAGCTCCAGCAGCGGATAGACCTTCGCGAGGCCGACGATCGTCGCGACCACGGGCAGGAGCATCACGGCGACAGCGGTGCCGGGCCGGCCGTGCCTGCGGAGCGTCAGCGTGCCGGCCACGAGCAGGGCGACCACCACCAGCCCGGGCGCGCCGACCACCGGCATCAGCGTGTCGATCTGCCGTGCCAGGTAGCCGGGCAGTTCGGTCACCCCGGGGAAGTTGCCGGCCCAGAACTGCTGCATGGGCACGTTCCGGCCCTGCATCGAGATGCCGAAGTAGACGCCGGTGAGGACCAGCCCGGCGTTGAGCCCGGTCACTGTCACCTCGACCAGACGTAGCCACTGCCGCCGGACCGCCGTGACCAGCAGCAGCCCGCCGAACGCGCACGGCGCCACGATCGCGGTGACGTGGCTGACCAGCATGCCCGCGGCGACCGCGGCGGTGAGCACGTTGAGCCGCCGGCGCGACCACCGTTGCTCGACCCAGGCGACCAGGGCGAGCACGCCCACGGCCACGGCGGCGTCGGCGGTGTACTGCTTGAGGTCGTGGCGCACCTGCTGGGCGGGGAGCAGCAGGACCGCCGCCGCGCAGGCCGCGCCGGCCACCACGCCCCGGCCGGGCGTCGACCACCGCAGCGACCGGCCGAGACCGTACGCCGCCACGACCGCGAGCCCGTGGAACGCCAGGGTGACCAGCCGCAGGTCGTCCGCGTCCGGCACCAGCCGCAGCAGGAAGCTCCAGCCGAGCGGGCTGGACGACGTGGTGACCGGCAGATCGCCCAGCGGGAAGCGGACGGACAGGGCGACCCACGCCTCGTCGAGCCAGTACGGCGCGCTGAGCATGGTCTTGACGTCGTGCAGGATCGGCAGCAGGCACAGCAGCGCGAGGACGGCGGTGCTGTCCCACAGGATCGGGCGGGGCCCCGGCGGTCGGGCCGCCGCCCCGCCGGATCTGTCCACATCGGCTGGTTCCACCCGTGCAACCACGCAGATCCCTATCCCCGCCTGCCGACCGGCCGTCACCCTAACCCACCACTCAGGTGCGTCGACAGGCCCGGACCTGCGGGCCCGCGTTCCCGGCCCAGGGCTGGTGCCGATCGGCCACTGCTGATCCGTACGATCGTGCGGTGCGTGTGATGGCTGACCGGATCATGGGCGTGGAGCGCAGGGCGCGTCTCCTCGGCCTTGGCCTTGTCGTTCTGGCGGCCGGGTTCCTGGTGACGGGCAGGTGGCAGCTGGCGCTCGGGGTCGGCGTCGGCGCCCTGCTCGGCTGGGTGCTGACCGAACCGGTCCGGATCACCTGGGCCGTCTTCGTCATCGCCTTCGCCGTTCCGGTGACCATCGACGTCGGCTATCCGACGAATCCGTCGTACACGCTGCTGCTGGTGCTGTTCCTCCTCGCCGCGTGGGGGCGGGTGCTGCGCGCCGAACGCGACGGGTGGCCGCCGAAGGCGCTCGCGGCGGCGCTCCTGCTTCCGGCGTGCGCGGTGCTCGCGGGACTCGTCCACTGGCACGGGGTGAAGCCGATCGCGGTCGGCGTCGCGCCTCTGCTGTGCTTCGGCGTGCTGGCCTGGCATTTGGCGGAGGAGGCACGGCACGACCGGCGGACCGTCCGGCGGATCGCGGAGGCCCTCACCTGGTTCAGCGTCGCCGTGGCAGTGTTCGCCAAGTACCAGACCGCTTCCCGGAGCTGGCCGATCTTCGACCAGTTCGCGTACGACTGGACCTACACCTCGGCGTTCGACGCGACCCGGGCGGTGGGACTGTCCGGGCACCCCATCATCTATGGCACGTTCGCCATGGCGATGGTGCTCGTCGCGCTGACCCTCCGGGGCCGGTTCTGGTACGTGCCGGTCACCGCCAACTTCGTCGGCCTGGTGCTCTCCGGCACCCGCAGCGCCTGGGTGGGCACGGTTCTCGCGCTCGGGTTCTGGCTGTTCCTCCAGTGGCGGAAGGTCAGCTGGCGCGGCCTGGGCACCGCCGCCGCGATCGCTGTGGTCACCTGGGCGTTCGTGGCGGTCAGCCCCCCGGCCCTGCGGCCCGACACCACCGCACCCGCCCCGGGTCCGGCCGCTCCGGCGGCGAGTTCGGCGGCGCCGACTCCCGAGTCGCCCGCCGCCACGCCGAGCCCGGCCACGCCGAGCCCGGCCGCTCCGGCGGCGCCGGCGGCGAGTTCCCTGCCGCCGGAGCCCAGCCCGCCGGCCCCGGCCGCGCCCACCGCCAGTGCCGTGGACTCCGTCGACGTGGCGGGATCACGGATCTCCGACCCGGCCAGCGCCGACGCCCGCTTCACCCGCATGAGCGTGGTCTGGGACGGCATCACCCGCGACTGGTCCACGGTCGTCTTCGGCAACGGGCCGGAGGCCAACGTGCGCTTCCTGGAGAACGTCGGCATCGGCGACGGTCAGGCCCAGGTCTTCGACAACACCTACCTGACGTTCTGGTACAACTTCGGCCTGATCGGACTGGCCTGCCTGCTGGCGCTCCTGGTGCTGCTGTACCGGCGCCTCCGGTCGCTGCCGGCCCGCCTCCTGCTGGTCGGGTTCGCGGCCCAGATCTTCTTCTTCGACGTGTGGCTGTGGCTGGGCGCCGTGGCCGTGCTGCTCCTGGCGGTCGCGCTCGGCGCCGCCGACAACCCCTCCCTGGCGGCGCGGGCGCTACCGGTGCCCCGTCGCCGGCAACCGGGCACGGAAGCCGCCGCACCGGCCAGCGCGGGCCCGCGTTAACCAGTGGCCGGCGCGGCAGCCGGATCCGGGTCGGCGTCCGCAGTGCGCCCGGGCACCGCAGGCGCGTCGGGACCGTCCTGGCCCGGCGGATCGTCCGGCGGCTCGCGCAGCGCGGGCGGGGTCCAGTCCTTGAGCTGCAGCGCCGGCCTCTCGACCAGATGCCAGGAGAGCACCGCCAGCCCGAGGCTGAGCACGGCGCTGACCAGGAAGAACCCGGCCACGCCCAGAGCCGGCAGGCCGATCTTGGCGAGCACCTGCTGCGCCACGAACGAGTAGATGTAGACCCCGTACGAGTAGTCGTTGTCGCGGCCGACGCGGTGCAGCATGCGCGGCAGCCGCACGGCGAGCCAGAGGACGGCGTACGCGTAGGCGAGCAGTCCCGGTGCGAAGAACGCCCCGTCGACGGCGTACACCCCCGGGCCGACGAAGTCGCCCCGCGCGGCGAGCCAGCCGACCGTCCCGAGCGCGAGCACGCCGAGCAGGTCGTTGATCGGCAGCCGGTCGCGGTACAGCTCGGCGGCCCCGCCGGCCAGGAACATGAACCCGTACCAGAGCAGGTAGGTCTTCTCCAGCGCGCCGAGCATCGGCAGCGGACCGACCGCGCCGCTGGTCCAGAGCGCCGCCCCGGGCTGGAGGTGGTTCCAGCAGAGGACGCCGAACACCGCCACCACGGCGAGCAGCGTGACCCAGCGGAGCTGCCGGCGCAGGACGGTGAGCGCGGCCAGGACGGCCACCGCCAGATAGCAGTAGATCTCGTAGGCGAGGGTCCACAACGACCCGTTGACGGTGTTCCCGCCCTGCCAGTGCCAGTACGGCGTGTCACCGCGCAGCAGGTCGGCGATGCCGAACTGCCGCAGCCCGCCCCACCAGTTCTGCCGCAGGTAGTCGAGCACCCCGCCCGGGCTGCGCCACAGCCCGTCGAGCGAGCCGTGCCGGTCGAGGTACAGCAGGGGCGCGACGACCAAGCCGGTGAACAGCAGGCAGACCCACAGTCCGGGCCAGATCCGCAGCGCCCGGTGCCACAGGAAACGCGGCACCGAGTGGCGCCGCGCCGAGCCGACGACGAGGAAACCGGAGATCGCGAAGAAGCCCGCCACCGCCAGGGCGCCCAGGTCGACCCGGTGCAGCAGCGGACGCCCGAACCCGAGGGCGGCGGTGTGGGACAGCACCACCGCCAGCGCGAAGGCGAGCCGCAGCGCGCCGAAACCGTTGGCCCGCCCGTGGTACGCCGTCGCCAGCGACTGCGACACGAGCGCACGCCGGACGGCGGTGCTCAGGAGGGGAGACACGCTGACCGACCGGATCAGCCGGCCGTCGGCGGGCGGGGCGCGGGCACCCGTGAACCGATCAGCCCGGCCGCCCGGTGGTGCCGGCGGGCAGCAGGCGGCAGGCCGACCAGGAACTCGGGGAACATGCCGAAGAAGATCCGGGCGCTGCGCAACTCCAGCGTGTGCGCCGGCGACCACCGCACCGAGTTCGTCGCCCGCGCCCAGTGGTGGGTCCACCGCACGTCACCGAGCAGAGCGACCGGGAAACCGCGCTGCCAAGCCCGCAGGCCCAGCTCGTGGTCCTCGTAGTAGAGGAAGAAGCGCTCGTTCCACCCGCCCAGCTCGACGAAGTCCCCGGTGCGTCCGGCGACCGCCGCCCCCATCAGCCAGGCGACGTAGCGGACCTCGCCCGGCTCCGCCACCATCCGGTACGACTCGTGCAGGCGGGACAGCGGCCACAGCTTCCGGTTACCGAGTTTCGCGGTGGCGTACGGGAAGCCACGCCCGTTGGGCTGCGGGGTCCCGTCGGTTGAGAGCAGTTGGGGCGCCACCAGTCCGCCGTGCGCGTCCAGGTGCCGCGCGAGCACGTCCAGCCCGTCCGGGCGGACCTCCAGGTCCGGGTTCGCGAAGAGGAGGTATCTGCCGCCGGCCTCGTGCAGCGCGACGTTGTTGGCCCGGGAGAAGCCCACGTTCTCCGGTAGCCGGACGACCCGGGCGCCCAGCTCCCGGGCCACCGCCGCCGAGTCGTCGGACGACGCGTTGTCCACCACGATCCACTCGTACGGCTTCTCGCCGCGCCAGCAGCGGCGCAGCGTGTCCGCCGAGTTGTAGGTGACAGTCACGACACTCCACGGGTGTCCCGTCATCACGCTCTCCGAACTGTCAGATAGCTGAGCAGGGTCGCAAAGCCGAACCGCTTGCCGGTCCACTGCCGGCGGGCAGCCGGCCCTTGGCGCAGGCCGTGTCCCACGCCGCGCAGGAACGGCCGCAGCAGGCCCTGGCGGACCCGCCGGGCGGCGAGCGCGACGTGCGCCAACGCGAGGACCGGCAGCGCGACGAGCAGCAGCGGCCAGGTGAGCGTGCGCGCCGCGACCAGGAGCCGGTTGCGGGCGAGGAGGAAGGCCCGGAATCCCTGCAGCCGGTCGTCGCCGTCGACGCTGTGCCCACCGGCGTGCGGGAGCATCAGATCCAGCGGGCGGGTGGGCGTACCCGAGGCGTAGAGCCGCAGGGCGAGGTCGGCATCCTCACCCCAGGCGAACAGATGCTCGTAGAACCCGCCGAACCTGCGGTACAGGTCGGTGGGAAAGACCGCCGCGCCGCCGGACGGGCCCAGTGGCGCCCGTGCGGTCGCTGCGGACCGGTCGATGAACAGCGAGACCGGGTTCAGGTCGATGCCCACGTACTCGCCGCCGTGCATGGCCAGGCCGACCGCGACCGGGGTGCCGGGGTCCTCCGCGACGGCGGCGCAGATGCGGGCCAGCGCGCCGTCGGGCAGCCAGACGTCCGGGTTCAGCAGCAGCACATGGCCGGTGGTGGTGGCCGCGACGGCCCGGTTGCAGCCGGCCGCGAAGCCCGGGTTGGACGAGTCGGGAAGGTACCGGTACCGGTCGTGGTCGAGGCAACTGGCGATGATCTCCGCGCAGCCGTCCTCGGGCCAGTTGTCGGCGAAGACGAACCGCACCGGCAGCCCTTCGGCGCTGCGTACCCAGGTGGGCAGCGTCTCGGCGAGCATGCCGGCGGACCGGTAGAGCACCGTGACGACAGTCAGTTCCACGGCACCACTTCCCGGTGTCGGCCGCTCGGGGGACGCCGGACCGTCCCCTGCCGACGGAATCGCGGTCACCGCAGCGACCGGTACAGACTTTGCCAGCGCGTCACGCACCGGTCGAAGGCGTACTCCTGGGCGTACCACTCGGCCACGGCCTGCCGCTCCTCGGCCGGCCCGGCGTGGGCCAGCGCCCGGCGGACCGCGCCGGCCAGCGCGGCGGGGGTGGGGTCGGCCCGGACGGCGAGCGTGCCGGTGGCGTACCGGGTGACCTCGGCCAGCCCGCCGGCCCCGGTGTGCACCACCGGTACGCCCAGGGACAGCGCCTCCAGCGCGCTGAGCCCGAACGACTCGACCCGGGACGGCACCAGGAGGCAGTCGACGCGCCGGAGAAAGTCCGCCGCGGTGACCCGGCCGACGAGTTCCAGGTTCGGCCGGGCCGCGATCGGCAGGGAGCCCGCCCCGGCGACCCGGACGTCCATCTCCGGCAGGTGCGCGGCGGTCTCGGCCAGCAGGTCCGCGCCCTTCTCCCGCTCCAGCCGGCCCAGGTAGCCGACCACGGGCCGCCGGCCGGACGCCGGCGCGTCGGCGGGCTTCGGGGCCGGCCAGTCGGCCGGAAGCGGGTTGGGGATCAGGTGCACGTTCCGGACGCGGCCCCGCTCGCGCAGCTCGGTGGCCTCGAACTCGGACACCGCGACCGTCGCGTGCGGCCGGAGGCGACGCATCGCCAGGTCCAGCGTGATGTTGGACTGGATGGCGGCCCTCTGCTGCCACGACCCGGCGGTGTCCCGGTACTGCCAGAGGCTGTTGTGCAGGGTGACCACGAGCGGGGTGCGATCCAGGCTGAGCGCGGCCCGCGCGTGCATCGCGGCGGAGAGCAGGTGGGCGCAGACCACGTCCGGCTTCATCTCGCGGACGAGACGGCGGATCTCCCGCGCGTAGCCGAGGTCGATCCGGCTTGTCGCGCCGAGCCCGACCCACGGCACCCCGGCCTCGCGCAGCGACCTGCCCACCTCGTCGTCCGAGGTGGCGGCCACCACGTCGACGCCGGTGCGGGCGTGCGCCGGCACCAGCTCGGCGAGCATCCGTTCCGCGCCGCCCAGCTGCCGCCGCCCGGAGCCACCGGTCGTGCAGACGAAGAGCACCCTCACGACGCACGCAGTCCCGCGACAGCCCCGCGCGCTATCGCCCGGCGCACGGAGTCACGGCCCACCGCCGCCCGCAGCAGGATGCCGCAGACGTACGCGGTGGCCGCCACGCGACCACGGCGGCCGCCCAGGTCCCGGCTGGCCCGGATGAACTCCCGGGTACGCCGCTCGGAGATCTCCTCCGCCGACCAGCGGCGTTTGGCCGTCGCGTCGTCCTCGTGCATGATCACGGCGTCCGCCACGTACGCCAGCCGTTTGCCCTGCCGGCGCACCGCCCAGCACAGCCGCATGTCCTCGGAGTAGAAGAACGACGTCTCGTCGACTCCACCGATGGCGTCGAAGGTGCTGCGCCGCAGCGCGACGAACGGCCCGGTCAGCCAGTCCGCCTGCTCGGGGGGCGCGACGATCCGCAGGCGCGGCACGACGAGGCTCAGCCCGGTGGCGTGGCCCAGCCCGACCCCCATGGTCAGGAACCGGCCGCCCTCGGTCTGCGGCACGCCCTCCGGCGTCACCACAGCGGGGAAGGCGGCGCCCACCACCGGGTCCTCCAGGGCCGTCAGCAGCCGGGCCACCGCGTCACCGTGCACGACGATGTCGTTGTTGGAGAGGATGACGTTCGCCCGGCTGGTGTGCCGTACGCCGAGGTTCATGCCGCGGGCGTACCCCAGGTTCGAGCCGGACTGGACGTAGGTGACGCCCTGCTGGGCGCAGAACTCGCTCAGCGCCTCGCGGATCTCCGCCGAGCTGCCGTTGTCCACCACGACGATCTCGGCCTCGGCGGGCAGTGACAGGACGCAGGCGCGGGTGCGGTGGAAGTCCTCCCAGGCGAGAACCACGATCGAGACGTCCATCTCATACCATCCCAGGATTCGGCGGCTGCGCTCGGCGCAGGCTCGCTCTCGACGCGAACGCGTGTACGGCGTAGGCGAGCGAGGAGGCGATCGCCGCCCCGACCACACCGGCCCACGGGATGACGCCGAGGTATGCCGGAATCGCGACCGCCGACGTGACCACGGCGACCACGGTGGTCGCCTTCTCGCCCCGCCGCTTCAGCAGCAGGGCGCTCCAGCTCTTCCCGGCCGCCGTGGCCAGCGAGCCCGGCAGGAGCAGCAGCCCGAGGAGCCAGGCGTGCCGGTACTCCGGCGCCAGGAAGCCCAGCACGCCGAGCCCGGCGATCGCGGCCAGGGCGATCGGCAGGGCCGCCGTCACCACCGACCGCGTCGGGTCCGGCCCGTTCCCGCCGTCCCGGTCGGCCAGGATGCGCTGCGCCCGCACCACGGCGCCGGCCTGCGCGAACTCCAGGGCCGCGACCGCCAGCGCGTAGACGCCGAGCGGACCGGCCCCGGCGAACCGGGCCACCAGGATCTGGTTGAACCGCAGCGTCATCATCTGCGCGAAGATGCCCAGGTGCAGGCTCCCGGCCGCGAGCAGGTCGGCCCGGTAGTCCGAACCGGTCGAGGTGGGCGCCGGGGCCGCGCCGGCCCGCCGCAGCCGCACCAGGACCAGGGCGCACACGGCGAAGGCGCTGAGCCACTGCACCGCGAGCCACACCATGCTCCACAGGCCGCCGTCGAGCCGGCCGGCGGCGTAGAGGGCGGCGTAACCGGCGACCAGGACCGCGCCGCTCGCCGCGCGCATCGCGTAGACCAGCCGGAAGCTGCGCTGCCGCAGGGCGAGCGACGAAACCGTGTTGAACACGGTCAGACCCACCCCGGACCCGACCCCGACCAGATAGGCGCCGACGCCCGCCGCCGCGGTGAGCAGCGCGGCCGCGACACCGGAGAGGAGTACGGCGACGCCGAGGATCGCGATCACGTACGCCCGTCCCCGGGACTGCACCCAGCCGGCCGGGCGCGAGATGAGGAACGTGTCGAGCGACAGCCCGCCGACGGCCGCGCCGAGCGTGGCGCTCACCATGTTCGCCGACAGCTCGCCGCGCTCCGCCGCGGGCAGCGCCACCGACATGACCGCCGCCAGGCCGGTCAGGCCCAGCGCGCCGAGATAGAGGCGCTCGGGCGCGACGAGCCGCCGCAGCAGACCGGCCGCCCGGCGCCCGGACGGTGGTGTCGTGCCGGGTTCCGACGAGGACTGCGCAGCGTCGACCAGCGAACGGCCTGTCACTCGTCTCCCCCAAACGATGCGGCACAGGTGTGGTACGGCGAGTACCACGTCGCTGGCATTTTCTACCCGAATGACCGGTCAGCTGCAATCAGCCTTCGGGCTCCACCTGGCCGGGTCGGGACCGGCCACGAACGACAGGCAGCTGCGGTAGTCGGGCAGGAGCCCGGCCGTACGCGCGTGGGCCAGGCTGGGCGCGGCGGCGTCGCGGGCCGACAGCACCGGCGCCTCGGCCGGCCAGTCGATCGCCAGGTCCGGGTCGAGGGGATGCACCGTGTGCTCGGCGTCCGGGTTGTAGGTGGTGGAGCAGAGATAGCTCAGCGTGGCGTCGTCGGCGAGCGCGCAGAACCCGTGCCCCAGCCCTTCGGCCAGGTAGACGGCCCGCCGGTCGGTGTCGTCGAGGCGTACCGCCTCCCACCGGCCGTACGTCGGTGAGCCGACCCGCACGTCCACCACCACGTCCAGCACCGCCCCGCGTACGCAGGTCACGTACTTGGCCTGGCCGGGCGGTACGTCGGCGAAGTGGATGCCGCGCACCACGTCCCGCGCCGACACGGAGAGGTTGGCCTGCGCGAGCCGCAGCGGATGGCCGACCGCCTCGGCGAGCCGGTCGAAGCGGTACCACTCCAGGAACAGGCCCCGCGGGTCGCCGTGCTGGCGCGGGGTCACCTCCCAGGCGCCCTCGATGCTCAGCGGACGGATCTTCACGACGCGCTCCCCGAAGCGGACCGCTCGGCCAGCAGACCCAGCAGGTATTCACCGTAACCGCTGCGCGTCAGCGGGTGGGCCAGCATCCGCAGCCGCTCGTCGTCGATCAGCCCGGACCGCCAGGCGACCTCCTCGACGCAGCCGATCTTCATGCCCTGGCGTTCCTCGATCACCCGGACGAACTCGGCGGCCTGCATCATCGACGTGAACGTGCCCGTGTCCAGCCACGCGGTGCCCCGGTCGAGCACCGTCACTGTCAGCTCGCCCCACACCCGGTACGTCTCGTTGATGGCGGTGATCTCCAGCTCGCCCCGGGCGCTCGGGGTCAGCTTGCGGGCGATGTCGACCACCCGGTTGTCGTAGAAGTAGAGGCCCGGCACCGCGTACCGGGACCGGGGATGCTCCGGCTTCTCCTCGATCGACAGCACCCGGCCGGCGTCGTCGAACTCCACCACGCCGTAGTCCTGCGGGTTCGCGACCGGGTACGCGAAGACCCGCCCACCGGCCGGTTCGCCGTGCTGGGCGAGCTGCCGGCCGAGCCCGACGCCGTGGAAGATGTTGTCGCCGAGGACCAGCGCCACCGACTCGTCGCCGATGAAGTCGGCGCCGAGCAGGAACGCCTGCGCGATGCCCTCCGGCCGGGGCTGCTCGGCGTACGCCAGGCGCAGCCCCCACTGGCTGCCGTCGCCGAGCAGCCGCTCGAACTGGGCCCGGTCGTCCGGCGTGGTCACCACCAGGATCTCCCGTACCCCGGCCATCACCAGAGTGGAGAGCGGGTAGTAGACCATCGGCTTGTCGAACACCGGCATCAGTTGCTTGGAGACGGCCCGGGTGATCGGCCAGAGCCGGGATCCGGTGCCGCCGGCGAGAAGGATTCCACGCACCCGCGGAGACTACCCGCGGGGCCACCGCCCCCGTGGCCCGTCGACGTCCCGCCCGGCCTGCCGGTACGGCGTAGACTCCACGACCCGTGAGGATCCTCGTCACCGGCGGTGCCGGCTTCATCGGGTCGGAGTACGTGCGGATGCTGCTGGGCGTCCCCGGCGGCGACGCGGCCGGGGTGCCGGTCGAGGGCCCCGACGCGCTCACCGTGCTGGACAAGCTGACCTACTCCGGCAACCTGGCGAACCTGGCCCCGGTACGCGACGACCCTCGGCTGCGCTTCGTCCGTGGCGACATCTGCGATCCGGCGCTGGTCGACGAGGTGGTGCCCGGGCACGACGTGATCGTCCACTTCGCGGCCGAGTCGCACGTGGACCGCTCGATCACCGGCGCCGCTCCGTTCGTCACCACGAACGTGCTCGGCACCCAGACACTGCTGGACGCCGCGCTGCGGCACGGCGTGCGCCGGTTCGTGCATGTCTCCACCGACGAGGTGTACGGCTCGATCGACTCCGGCTCGTGGACGGAGAGCTGGCCGCTGGCACCGAACTCGCCGTACTCCGCCTCGAAGGCGGGGTCGGACCTGCTGGCGCTGTCCTACCACCGCACCCACGGCCTGGACGTCGTGGTGACGCGCTGCTCCAACAACTACGGGCCGTACCAGTTCCCGGAGAAGGTCGTCCCGCTGTTCGTGACCAACCTGCTCGACGGCGGCACCGTGCCGCTCTACGGCGACGGCGGCAACGTCCGGGACTGGCTGCACGTGCACGACCACTGCCGGGGTGTGGCGATGGTGCAGGAGAAGGGGCGGGCCGGCGAGGTCTACCACATCGGCGGCGGCACCGAGCTGACCAACCGGCAGCTCACCGAGCGGCTCCTGGCGGCGTGCGGGGCCGGCTGGGACCGGGTCGTACCGGTCACCGACCGCAAGGGCCACGACCGCCGCTACTCGCTGGACATCAGCAGGATCAGCAACGAGCTGGGGTACGCCCCGAGCATCGACCTCGACCGGGGCCTGGCCGAGACGGTGCGCTGGTACCGGGACAACCGGGCCTGGTGGGAGCCGCTGAAGACGGCCGGCCACTGATGACCCGCGTGCTCGTCACCGGCGCGGGCGGGATGCTCGGGCGGGACCTGCTCGCCGTGCTGCGGACCCGGCCGGACCTGTCGGTCACCGCCGCCGCCCGCGCCGACCTCGACGTCACCGACACCCACGCGGTCCGGGACGCGGTCGGCGGGCACGACGTCGTGCTCAACGCCGCCGCGTGGACCGATGTGGACGGCGCGGAGACGCGCGAGCGGGACGCCACAGCCGTCAACGGCGACGCGGTGGCCGCCCTGGCCCACGCCTGTGCCGGGTCCGGTGCGCGTCTCGTGCACGTCTCCACCGACTACGTGTTCGCGGGCGACGCCACCGAGCCGTACCCGGAGGACGCCCCGACCGACCCGGTCAACGCGTACGGGCGCGGCAAGCTCGCCGGGGAACTGGCGGTGGCGCGGCTGCTGCCCGAGACCGGGTACGTCGTGCGTACCGCCTGGCTCTACGCCACCCACGGGCGCAACTTCGTCACCACCGTGCTGCGGCTGGCAGCCGAACGCGACCGGCTCGACGTGGTGGACGACCAGCACGGGCAGCCCACCTGGTCGTACCGGCTCGCGGAGCGTCTCGTGGCGCTCGCCGACGCGGCGCTGGCCGGCGACGCGGCGCCCGGGACGTACCACGGCACCGCCGCCGGCGAGACGACCTGGTACGGCCTGGCCCGCGCCGTCCTCGCCCTGCGTGGCCTCGACCCGGACCGGGTCCGGCCGACCACGAGCGACCGCTTCCCGCGCCCGGCGCCGCGCCCCCGCTACAGCGTGCTGGCGCACGGCCGGTGGGCGGCGGCGAAGCTGCCGCCGCCGGGGGACTGGTACGCGGACCTGGCCGAGGCGCTCAGCGCCCCCCGCCCCGGAACACCTCGGTGACGGTACGCAGCACGATCTTGATGTCGAGCCAGAGCGACCAGTTCTCGACGTAGTAGTTGTCGAACCGGGCCCGGTCCGAGATCGGCGTGTCCCCGCGCAGGCCGCTGACCTGCGCCAGCCCGGTGAGCCCGACCGGCACGCGGTGACGCATCGCGTATCTGGGGTATTCGACGGAGAACTTCTCCACGAAGTACGGCCGCTCCGGCCGGGGCCCCACCACGCTCATCTCGCCGCGCAGGATGTTCCACAGCTGCGGCAGCTCGTCCAGCGAGGTGCGCCGCATGAACCGCCCGATCGGACCGACCCGCTCGTCGTGCGCGATGGACCAGGTGGTCTGCGACTCGTGCTCGTCGGCCGGGCGCATGGACCGGAACTTGATCACGTGGAACGGCTTGCCGTACCGGCCGATTCGCTCCTGGCGGAAGAACACGCCCCGGCCGCCGTCGAGCAGCGTGGCGACGGCGCAGAGCAGCAGCAGCGGGCTCAGCAGCACCAGGGCGGTCACCGCGAACACCACGTCGGAGGCGCGCTTGAGCCGCCACCTGGGCCCGGTCAGCGTGGTGTCGCCGATCTTGATGATCGGGATGGCGCCGATGTGGTCGGGGTAGCCGCCCTGCGACCGCGACCCCCACAGGCGGGGCACCGCCCACAGGTCACAGCGGGAACTGGCCGGACGCAGCAGCGCCTCCATCAGGTCGGCCTCGGAGCAGTCCGGGTCGGCGATGACCAGGACCTCGCACTCCAGCATGTCGGCGAGCTTCTCCAGGTCGTCGATCGTGCCGATGAGCGGCAACGCGCCGATCCGCGGCCGTGACGGGGCGTCGACAGCGCCGACGAACCGCAGCCCGTACTGCGGGTATCGGCGCAGCAGCCGGGCCAGTTCACCGCCGATCGGGCCGCCGCCGATCACTATCGCGTTGTGCTCCACCCACCGCCGCTTGCGGGCCAGCAGGATGAGCCGGCTGTTCAGCGCCCGCCCGACGATCACCAGGCCGGCGGAGAGCGCGACGCCGCGCATGAACCCGCTGACGTGCGGCACCGAGTCGTGCCGCAGCGCCGCGATGATGGCACCCACCGCGCCGGAGGCCAGCAGCCGGCCGCCGAGGCTCGGCAGCTCGTCCAGGATGCTGATGTGCCGGCGCGGCCGGTAGAGCCCGCCCGCGGCGAACAGGCCGACCGTGAGCGCGGCGTTGAACAACGTGCCGCGCCAGTAGTCCTGCGTCAGCAGCAGCGGCGCGAGCAGCGCCGCGACGTCGATGGGCGCGGTCACCATCCAGGCCCGCAACCGGCGGGTACGCGTCGACGCCCGCGAACCCGCGTACGGCAGCACTGTCGTCGTGTCCAGGCCGCCGTCCATCGGCGCGTTCATGGCCACACCGGACGGTGGCGCGGACGGATGCTCGAACGCCGGCAGGCGTGGCATGGTCGATCCTTCCCCGTGGCGCCCCCGGCCCGGATGCAGAGACCGACGGCGATCGCAGGATACGAGCGGCCCCGCCCCGCCGCCAGCACCGGCATGACAGATCGACGTCCTACTTTCCGCTGATGGCGAGGATCTCGGGGACCGAGTCGCGGCGCACCGCGTCGAACAGCGTCTTGGAACGCGCCGGATCGGGGAACACGACGCTCTCACTGCCGACCCGGCCGGTGCCCTTCACCGGGCAGGTGAAGAACGTCAGGTTGCCACCGCGCAGGCCACGCATCTCCATCGCGAGATCCACCAGCGACAGTGACTTGTCGACGGCCACCGAGTCCGACGTGGCGCGGACGAACGAGTTCAGCTTGGCCGGGTTGGTCAGCACGCCGCCCGAGGCCGCCTTGTCCAGAATGGCCTTGATCACCTGCTGCTGGTGCCGGATCCGCGCGAAGTCGCCGTCGGGGAAGGCGTGCCGCTCCCGCGCGTAGTCCAGCGCGGCGGCCCCGTCCATGGTCTGCCGGCCCTTCTCGAAGGTCCGCGTGCCGATCAGCGAGTACTTCGTGGTGAAGCCTTTCTCCACGTCGATCTCGACCCCGCCGAGCGCGTCGATGATCTCCTTGAAGCCGGCGAAGTCGACCATCGCCACGTTGTCCACCCGTACGCCGCTGAACTTCTCCACCGTCTGCACCATCAGCGGCACGCCGCCCCAGGCGTACGCGGCATTGATCTTCGCGTCGCGACCGCCGCGGCCCTCCTTCGACTTGGGGACGGCCGTCCAGGTGTCCCGGGGGATCGAGATGAGCTGTGCGCTCGACCGGTCCTTCGGCAGGTGGGCCAGGATGATCGTGTCGCTGCGCGAGCCGCCGGTGCTCTCCGGATCGCGGGAGTCGCTGCCCAGGATCATGATGTTCATGGCGCCCTTGGCCTCGACCTGCGGCCGCGACTCCTCCGGTACGCCCTCGAAGGCGTCGACCCGCTCGATGGACTTGTCGACCGAGCGGTAGTAGAGGCCACCGGCAAGCGCGCCGCCACCGGTGAGCAGCACCACCACCAGCAGCACGATCAGGGCGATCCGCCGGCCCCGGCGGCGCCGGGGCGCCTTCTCCTCCACGGACCCGCCCGGCTCCACATGAGAGCCCTGCGTACGCGGGTCGGAATCGGTGAGCTGGTGGCGATCTGACATGCCGCGATGCTACTGATTCGCGTCGCACCGTGTGGACCCGCGCCCGGACGGTGACGCCCCCGACGGCGGCGCGGCGACGGAGCGGGGTGGCCGCTCCGGGCCTTGCCGCCGGGCCCCCGCCGGATCGATGATGGTGCGGAAGGCCAGGTCGACCGAGGAGTCGAGATGCAGGTCATCCACCAACCGAGGGTGGCGTGGGACGCCGCCCGGGTCATCGGCGGCGCGATCCACGACGAGCACCTGTTCGGCTGGCTGCGCGGCGAACTCGGCGCCCTGATGGGCCCCGCCACGGCAGTGGCCCTCGACGAGACCCGTGAGCGGGTCCGCTGGGCCGGCGACGCCCGGCTGCCCGCCGAGACCGGCGTGTGGCGCGTCCGCCTGGAGGACTCGCTGCGGCAGCACCCCGACCTCGCCGTCGGGCTGGCCGGTGTCGTCTCCACCGCCCGCGGGCAGCGCCCGGTTTAGCTTTCGCTTAGCTCGCTTGTCCGGCGGCACACCGGTCCGGCAGCATCGACCGGCGTGACCGACGGCACCGCACCCCACCCGCCGGCCGCCGCCGACGCGCCCGGACCCGCCACGCCGGACGGTCGACGCCGCGCCGCCACACGCCGTCGCCGCCTGGCCGCCGCCGGTCTGGTCACCGTCGCCGCCGCGGTCGCGGTGACCCTCGCGGTACGCGGTGGCGCCGCCCCCGCCTGCGCCGCCCCACCGCGCGCTGCCGTGGCCGCCCTCGCCCTCGCGGCCGCCGCTATCCCGCCCGGTGCAGCCCTGCCGGTGGCTGCCGCCCCGCCCGGTGCCGCCCTCCTCGCGCCCGGCGCCGCACTGCCGGGGGCTGCCGCCCCGCCCGTCGGCGCCGCGACGCGCAGCGGCAAGGCGACCTTCTACGACTCCGAGGGTGCCGGCGGCAACTGCTCCCGGCCGGCCGCGCCCGCCGACCGGATGTACGTCGCTCTCGGCCCGGACGAGTACGCCTCCGGCGCCTCCTGCGGCGGCTTCCTCGACGTCACCGGCCCGCGCGGCACCGTCCGAGTCTTGGTGATGGACCAGTGCCCGGAGTGCGCGCCGGGTCACCTCGACCTCTCCGCCGAGGCGTTCGCCCGCATCGCCGATCCGGTGCAGGGGGTGGTGAAGGTCAGCTACCGCGCGGTGGTGAACCCGAGGCTGCCCGGTCCGCTCACCTTCCGGATGAAGGAGGGCTCGTCGCAGTGGTGGTTCGCCGTCCTGGTCGGTGACCACGGCAACCCGCTGCGCTCGGTCGAGGTGCGGCAGAACGGCTCGTGGCGCGCGGCGCAGCGGCAGGACTACAACTACTGGCTGATCGAGTCAGGGGCCGGTCCCGGCCCGTACGAGATCCGGGTCACCGACGTGTACGGCCACCGCGCGACCGCCACCGGCATCCGGATGCTCCCCGGCCAGGTGCAGCGCCTGTCTCTTATACACATCTGACGCGGCCGACGAA
>NZ_RCVK01000313.1:0-18122 GCF_003667485.1 Micromonospora sp. BL1 | reverse complement strand
CCCGAAGCCGGCCGCCGACCCGGCCCGCGACGCGGATGCGGCTGCCGGCGCGGGCCCCGAGCCGGGTGAGAAGCCGCAGCCCGAGCCGGGTGCGAAGCCGGACGGCGAGTCCGGGGCGAGCGGACCCCGGCAGACCGACTCCGGCCCGGAGGCGAAGGCCGATGCGGCGGCCGTCGGTGGGCGGCGTCGGCGGATGCCGTTCGCGCACGCCGTCCGGGCGCGCCCCAGGCAGCTCGCCGCCGGCGCGGCCCGGGCCACCCGCGCCTGGTCCCGGCGGCCCGGCGGGCGCACCACGCTGCCCGCGCTGTTCCTGCTCGCCCTGGTCGCCGCCGCCGCAACGGCCGGTGCGGTGATCGTGCCGGCGGCGGTCGGCCGGCCGGAACCGGTCGCCGACGCCACGCCGTCGCAGAGCGTGCCGCAGACCGCTGCGGCGCCCGCCACGCCCCCGCTGCCGGAGCTGACCGGCCTGCCCGGCACCGCCGCACCGACCGGCACGCCGCTGCCCGGCGCGACCACCGCCCCGGTGCTGCCCGCCGGGCGCCCCGCCGACGCGCTCGCCGGCTGGGCGCAGCGGGTCGGCGCGGTGACCGGCATCCCCGCGGTGGCGCTCCAGGCGTACGCCTACGCCGAGCTGGTGCTCGCCCAGACCAACCGCGCCTGCCAGTTGAGCTGGACCACGCTGGCCGCGATCGGGTACGTCGAGTCGCGTCACGGCGCGGCCAACGGCGCCACGCTGCAAGCCGACGGCCGGGCCCTGCCGGAGATCAAGGGGCAGCCGCTCGACGGGCAGGGCGGCCGGTCCCGCATCCTCGACACCGACCAGGGAACGCTCGACGGCGACCGGGTCCACGACCGGGCGCTCGGCCCGATGCAGTTCATCCCGACCACCTGGCAGGAGATCGGCGCGGACGCCGACGGCGACGGCGTGAAGAACCCGCACGACATCGACGACGCGGCGCTGGCCGCCGGGCTCTACCTGTGCAAGGGCGGCCGGAACATGACCATCCCGGGCGACTGGTGGGGCGCCATCCTCTCCTACAACGATGTGCGTCGGTACGCCCAGGACGTCTTCGACAAGGCCGACGAGTACGGCAGGCTCAGCCGCAACGTGAGGTGACGGCTCGCGTACATTCGCGGACTGAACCCTTCCCCCCGGCTGCCGTTGACGGCAAGCTAGACGGGTGATGGTGCGCGAGTGGGATCCCAGGACCGCGTCGTCCGCCGAGATCGCGTCCCTGCTGGACACGCTGAACGCGGTCCTGGCGGCCGATCTGCCGCAGGATCCGCCATGGCGGGAGAGCTCCATGCGGGAGTATCTGTCCGAGGTGATGCCCGGCGAGCGGCGGATCTCGTGGGTCGCGCAGGACGACGACGCCCCGGACGGCACGCCCGGTGCGATCCTCGGGCATGTGCACGTGCTGCTGCTCGGCGGGATCGGCGTGCTCGAGGTGCTGGTGCACCCGTCGATCCGGCGCAGCGGCATCGGCCGCGAGCTGGTGCGGGTGGCCGCCCGCCGGGTCTGGGACGAGGGCTTCCAGTCGATCGGCGTGGAGGTGGTCGGCGACACCCCGGCCGTGGGGTTCTACGAGTCGCTGGGCTTCACCCGCGACTACGTGGAGACCCGCAGCGTGCTCGACCTGCGCACGGTGGACTGGCCGGCGCTCACCGAGATGGCCGCCGAGGTCGGCGCGGGCTACCGCGTGGAGTTCTGGCCGGGTGGCCCGCCGGACGAGCTCATCGAGGCGTACGCGCGGGCCAAGGCCGAGGTGCGTGACTCCGACGACGTGGAGCTGCGGCCCAGCTCCTACGACCCGGACCGGCTGCGCGACAGCCTCGCCACGCTGCACCGGCGCGGCATGAAGCCGTACATCGTGCTGGCACTGCACGAGCAGACCGGCGAGGTGGCCGGGTTGACCGAGGTGGTGGTGCCGGCGCAGCACCCGACCCGGGCCGACCAGTACGACACGATCGTCGTCCACGACCACCGCGGCTACGGCATCGACCGGGCCATCAAGGCGCGGATGCTGCTGGAGCTGCGCTCGGCCGAGCCCGAGGTGGCCGAGGTGCAGACCTGGAACGCGCAGGACAACGAGTCGATGCTGAAGGTCAACGCCGAGCTGGGCTACCGCCCCGACCGCGACTGGTGCGAATACGGTGTGGACGTGGCCGAGCTGGTGCACCGGCTGGACAGTCACCGCTGAGCGTTCACCGGCCGGCCATCGAAGGGGCTGGACGGTGCACCCACCAGAGCCTTAACGTTCGTTAGTTCCTGTCCACCCATCGTGGAGGCCCCATGCGCCCGCGCCGCACCCTCGCCGCGCTCGCGACCACCGCCGCCGTCACCCTCACGGCGATCGCTGTCGCACCCACCGCGGCCAGCGCCGCGCCCACCGACCTGTTCATCTCCGAATACGTCGAGGGGTCGTCCAACAACAAGGCCGTCGAGCTGTACAACGGCACCGGCGCCCCGATCGACCTGGCGACCGGCGGCTACCAGCTCCAGCTCTTCTTCAACGGTGCCACCACCTCGACGAACGTGGCCCTGACCGGCACCGTCGCGGCCGGTGACGTGTTCGTCTTCGCCGCCGCGGCGGCCGCGCCGGCGATCCTCGCCCAGGCCGACCAGACGTACTCCGGCTCGCTGTTCAACGGCGACGACGCGATCGTGCTGCGCAAGGGCGACGCGGTGGTCGACTCCCTCGGCCAGGTCGGCGTCGACCCGGGCAGCGAGTGGGGCAGCGGGCTCACCAGCACTGCGGACAACACGCTGCGCCGGCTGCCCTCGGTGACCGCCGGCGACACCGACCCGGCGGACGCGTTCGACCCGGCCGCGCAGTGGGCCGGCTTCGCCACCGACACGTTCGACGGGCTGGGCAGCCACACCGTCGGCGGAGGCGGCCCGGTCGACCAGCCGCCCACCCTGGCCTGCGGCGGGGCGCTGACGCTGTCGGCGGGCGCCACGGCGACCCGCGAGGTCACCGCGACCGATGCCGACGACACGGTCACCGACCTGGCGGTCACCTCGGTGGTGCCGGTGCCGGCGAGCGGCTCGATCAGCCGTACCGCGTTCACCCCGGCGGCCGGGAACGGTGACACGGCCACCGCGACGGTCACCGCCACCGGCCTGCCGGCCGGCAGCTACGCGGTCACCGTGACCTCCACCGACGCCGAGGGCGGCACCGCCACCTGCACGCTCACCGTGCAGGCCACCAGCGTGCTGTCGATCGGTGAGGTGCAGGGCCGCACCGCCGGCGACGAGGACGGCCGCACCGACCGGTCGCCGCTCGCACCGGCCAGCGGCAACGGCACCAGCTCCACGCTGTACGACGTGCGCGGCGTCATCACCGGCATGTCGCTGACCCGCAGCTCGGCCGGGGCCGACCAGTGGGGCTTCTACCTCCAGAGCCGGCTCGGCACCGAGGACGGCGATCCGCTGACCTCCGACGGGCTGTTCGTCTTCATGGGCTCGTTCACCACGCTGATCGGCGGGTACGCCCCGACCGTCGGCGACGAGGTCGTGCTGCGCGGCCGGGTCTCCGAGTACTTCAACCAGACCCAGCTCTCCGGTGCCTCGCTGGTCCGCAAGCTGGACTCCGGCCTCGACGTGGACACCGCGGTCCGGGTCGACGACGCGGTCCCGCCGGCCGAGGCGGCCGCCGCCGACCTGTTCTGGGAGCGGCACGAGGGCGAGCGGATGCGGGTACGCGCCGGCAGCGGCGTCTCGGCGCCCCGGCACATCTACTCCTCCACCGCCGACTCCGAGATCTACGTGCTGGACCGCGAGGACCCGGTGATGAAGCGGTCCGACCCGTACGCCCGCCGGGTGTTCCGGGACGCGCACCCGCTCGACGACATCCCCGGCACGCTGTTCGACAACGGCAACAACCAGCGCATCCTGCTGGGTGCCGGCGGCGTGAAGGCGACCGCCGGTGACTCCCGGGCGCTGCTGCCCGAGGCGCGCACGTTCGACACGCTCACCGAGGACGCCTACGGCTCCGTCTCGTACGCGTTCAGCAAGTACAGCGTGCAGCCGGAGCAGCTCACCCTGACCGGCGGCGCCGACCCGGCCGCGAACCACCCGCCGCAGCCCGCCGACCGCGGCAGCGAGGTCGCGATCGCCACGTACAACGTGGAGAACCTGTACGACTACCGGGACGACCCGTTCGACGGCTGCGACTTCGCCGGCAACACCGGGTGCCCCGGGGTCAGCCCGCCGTTCGACTACGTGCCGGCGAGCCCCGAGGCGTACGCCGCCCGGCTGGCCGTGCAGGCCCGTCAGATCGTCGACTCGCTGCACAGCCCGGATCTGATCCTGGTGCAGGAGGCCGAGGACCAGGACATCTGCTCGGTGGTCGACCGCGCTCTGGCCTGCGGCGACACCAACAACGCCGACGGCGCGCCGGACACCGTGCAGGAGCTGGCACTGACCATCGCGGCGAACGGCGGCCCGGCGTACGCCGCCGCGTACGACCGGACCGGCGCGGACGCCCGGGGCATCGCCTCGGCGTTCCTCTACCGGACCGACCGGCTCACGCTCGCCGAGGCGACCGCCGCGGACCCGCTGCTGGGCTCCGCCCCGACGGTCCAGTACCGCTCGGCGGCGCTGCCGTCCAACACCGACGTGCAGAACCCGAAGGCGTTCAACGCGGTGCTGCCGGCCGACGTGGACCGGTCGACCGGCGTGGACGGCAGCAACGTCTACACCCGCGCGGCGCAGGTGGCCCGGTTCACCGTGAAGGCCGGCCCCGGGTCGACCGAGCGGTTCACGCTCTGGGCGGTCGCGAACCACTTCTCGTCCGGGCCGGACAGCCGGGTCGGGCAGCGCCGCGAGCAGGCCGCGTACGGGGCGGCGATCGTCCAGGCGGTCGAGACGAGCGACCCGAACGCCCGCGTGGTGTACGGCGGCGACCTGAACGTCTTCCCCCGCCCGGACGACCCGATCGCCACCGCCCAGAACCCGACCCCGTCGGACCAGCTCGCCCCGCTGTACGAGGCCGGGCTGCACAACCTCTGGGACGACCTGGTGGCGGACGCGCCCGCGTCGGCGTACTCGTACACCTTCAGCGGTCAGGCGCAGACGCTGGACAACCTGTTCGTGAACGACCCGATGCACGACGACCTGGTGCAGGTGCGGACGGCGCACATCAACGCCGACTACCCCACCGACGCGCCGGAGCTGGGCGACCGGGGAGCCAGCGACCACGACCCGCAGGTGGCCCGGTTCCGGTCGCGCGCCTCGCTGCGGGTCGCGGACACCTCGGTCGCCGAGGGCGACAAGGGCACCAGCGCGATGACGTTCACCGTCACCGTGTCCCGCCCGCTCTCCGAGCCGGCCCTGATCTGCGCGACCACGTACGGCACCACAGCTCAGGCCGGGTCGGACTACGACCCGTACGTGGGCTGCCGGGTGCTGGCCGCGGGCCGGACCTCGCTGACGTTCCCGGTCACCGTGCGCGGTGACCGCAAGCGCGAGGCGGACGAGAAGCTCACGCTGTACGTGGCGGGTGTGCCGGGCCTGCGGCTCGCCGACCCGTCCGGCGTCGGGACGATCCTGAACGACGACTGAGCGGCGTTCCGCGCGGCGGCCCGTCGATTCGCTCATGGGCGGATCGGCGGGCCGCCGCGGTATCCGCACCGCTGCGGGTCGGGCGGGGGCGGCACGCTCCGGTACTTGGCCACCCGCACCTCCCACTGGCTGCGGCGGCGCAGCCAGTCCCGGACCTCCCGATTGCGGTAGAAGGTCTCCGGCGGGCGGGCCAGCCCGTACCGGTCGGCCCACCACTCCCCCGGCTCCGGGTCGGTGACGATGTCGAGGTGGGACGGGTACCGCCGCTCCGCGCCGTCGCGCAGGTCGGCCCGGTCCCGCATCGGCTTGAGCACCCGGCCGGCCTCGTCGACGACCACGAGCCGGAAGCCGGCCGTGCCGACGATGCGGGACAGCATGGCCAGGCTCGGCGTCAGGCTGCCCGCCTCGATCCGCCCGATCGTGCTCGGATGCACCCGGGCGAACCGGGCCAGCTCACGTTGGCTGGTGTCGGCCCGGCGACGCACCGCACGGACGATCCCCGGTGCCGGGAACGGCACGTCGAACGGCTCGGTGAGCAGTGCCGGCCCGCCGTCTTCCGCCGTCGCTGCGGTAGCGCCGGGATCGGCGCCGGGATCGGCGCCGGTGGCGGCGGACACCGCGCGTGCGGTGCCGTTGGCGGGAGCGGCTTCCGGCCCGGTGTCGGCGATGTCTGTCACGCCGCCCACGGTCCCGCCGTCCGCCCTGGCCCGGCAACCCCGCGCCCGGCTCCTGTGGATAACCGGGCAGACGGCGTCCAGCCCTGCCCGGCGCCAACCGCCGACTCACACAGAGCGTGACTTTCACTCAGCGTTAGGTACAGCGCGGAAGCCGGCAATCCAAACCGACCGATAAATGCGACTTAAGCGGACAGAATCTCTAAGACGGCGGCGGCAGCAGGAACCACCTCGGCAGACTTTGCTCTGCAGCCATCGAGGCAGCACTCACGCTTCGTGACAGTTGCGCCCATGGGTGCAGAGCAAAGTGGGCCAGAGGTGAAGCAGCCCGCAGCCCCGAACGTTGCGCTGAGTGACCGGCCTGGCTGTGGACAACCGTCGCTGACAGCGCGTGTCAGGGTGAGTCCGCCGCCGACGTGCCGGCAGCGCGAGCGACGTCGGGCGAGCATCGGGCGAGCGTCGGTCAGTAGCGCTCGCGCAGAAGCTGGGCGGCCTCGACGGCCCAGTAGGTGAGGATGATCTGGGCGCCGGCCCGGCGGATCGAGGTGAGCGTCTCCAGCATCACGCGCTCGCGGTCGATCCAGCCGTTCGCGGCGGCGGCCTCGACCATCGCGTACTCGCCGGAGACCTGGTAGGCGGCGACCGGGACGTTCACCGCGGCCCGGACCGCCGACACCACGTCGAGGTAGGGCAGCGCCGGCTTGACCATGGCCATGTCGGCGCCCTCGGCCACGTCCAGCTCGACCTCGCGCAGCGACTCGCGCAGGTTCGCCGGGTCCTGCTGGTAGGTGCGCCGGTCCCCCTCCAGCGCCGACTCCACCGCGTCGCGGAACGGGCCGTAGAAGGCGGAGGCGTACTTCACCGCGTACGCGAGCACCGAGACGTCCTGGTGCCCGGCGGCGTCGAGCGCCTTGCGGACCACGCCGACCTGGCCGTCCATCATCCCGGACGGCCCGACCACGTGGACCCCGGCGGCGGCCTGGGCCACCGCCATGTCGGCGTACGCGGCGAGCGTGGCGTCGTTGTCGACCCCGCCGTCCGGGGTGAGCAGGCCGCAGTGCCCGTGCGAGGTGAACTCGTCCAGGCACAGGTCGCTCATCACCACAGTCGAGTCGCCGACCTCGGCGATCACGTCCCGGATCGCCGTGTTGAGCACGCCGGCCGGGTCGACGCCACCGGAGCCGGTCTCGTCCCGCGTCGCCGGCACCCCGAACAGCATGATCCCGCCGACCCCGGCCTGGACCGCCTCCGCGGCGGCCTTGCGCAGCGAGTCCCGGGAGTGCTGGAGTACCCCCGGGAGCGACGCGATGGCCCGCGGCTCGGTCAGCCCCTCCTTGACGAACATCGGCACGACCAGTTCGGCCGGGTCGACGCGGGTCTCGGAGACCAGCCGCCGCACGGCCGCGTTGCTACGCAGCCGGCGGGGCCGGATCTCGGGGTACGGCATGACGGGCCTCCTGTCAGCGGAACCGCAGGGCGGTCGGGCCCTGCACCTTCGAGCCCCGGCGCTGCTTCGCCGGCATGGCGGCGAGCTTCTCCCGCAGCTCGACGGCGTAGGCGGCGAGCGCCTCCACCAGGTCGGGGACCGAGGCGTGCGGCGGCTGCACGTCGACGCGCAGGCCGAACTCGGTCGCGGTCTCCGCCGTCTTGGGCCCGATCACTGCAACAACGGTCCGCGCGTGCGGCTTCCCGGCGATACCGACGAGGTTCCGCACCGTGGACGACGAGGTGAACAGCACCGCGTCGAACCCGCCCGACTTGATCGCGTCGCGGATCTCGGCGGGCGGCGGCGCCGCGCGCACGGTCCGGTACGCGGTCACGTCGTCGACCTCCCAGCCCCGCTCGGTCAGGCCGGCGGCCAGGGTCTCGGTGGCGATGTCGGCGCGCGGCAGCAGCACCCGGCCGACCGGGTCGAGGATCTCGTCGTGCGGCGAGAACTCGGCCAGCAGGCCCTCGGAGGACTGCTCCCCGGACGGGATCAGCTCGGGCTGGATGCCGAAGGCGCGGACCGCCTCGGCGGTGGCGTCACCGATGCAGGCGATCTTCACGCCGCCGAAGTGGCGGGCGTCGAGGCCGTGCTCGGCGAACTTCTCCCACACCGCCCGGACCGCGTTCACCGAGGTGAAGATGACCCAGGCGTACCGGCCGTCGACCAGGCCCTTGACCGCCCGCTCCATCTGCGCCGGGGTGCGCGGCGGCTCGACCGCGATGGTCGGCACCTCGCACGGGATCGCCCCGTAGGCGCGCAGCCGTGCGCTCATCACGCCCGCCTGCTCCTTGGTGCGGGGCACCAGCACCTTCCAGCCGTACAGCGGGCGGTTCTCCCACCAGCTCAGCTTGTCGCGGTCGGTGACGGCCGCGCCGACGGTGAGCACCACCCGGCCGGTGAAGCCGAGCGCCGCCGCGACGAACGAGTCCACGCTCGACGTGGTGGTGTACTGCGTCTCGCCGGTGCCGTCGCCGGTCACCCCGACCGCTGTGGTGCCGTCGACCCCGGCGGCCAGCAGGCCGTCCCGGACGGCGGCCAGGTCACCGGCGTCCACCGCGAGCGCCAGCGAACCCCGGCCCACGGCCGTGGCGAGCGCCTCGAAGTCCAGCGCGGTGACGTCCTCGACGTCGGCGGCGGTGCGTACGCCCGGCAGCGGGACACCCGCGTAGGTGGCGACGCCCTCGGCCTGGCCGACGCCCGGCACCACCTCGAAGTGCGCGGCGGTACGGGCGACCGCCTGCACCTCCTTGACCACCGAGTCGTGGCCGAACGGGTCACCGGCGACCAGGTGCACGGCGTTCTGCCCGGCCCGGGCCGCGGAGATCAGCACCTTCGCCACGTCCCCCGGTACGCCCTCGGCGGGGCTGAACTCGGCGTCGGGCCGGGCCTGGGCGCGGACGTGCGCCAGGAGCGACTCGGGTACGCCCCGGTCGTAGACCACCTGGTCGGCGTCGACCAGGGCGTCCAGCGCCCGGCGGGTCAGCAGGCCCGGGTCGCCGGGACCGGCCCCGACGAATGCGATCTGGCCTACGGGCTTACGGGTGCGGGTCATTCTGTGCTCCCAAGTTGCTGGGTCCCCGGGCCGGCCTGTGCGTCCTGGCCGAGGATCGAGTCGGCGCCGAGTTCGAGGAGTTCGGCGGCGAGTGCCTTGCCGATCTCCGCCGCGTCGGCGGGCGTTCCGGTGCGGGACAGCCGGAGGTCACGCGAACCGTCCGGGCTGATCACCGCACCGCGCAGGTAGATCTCCTGATTGACGTCGCCCTCGTCGGTGGGCTCACCTTCGGCGAGGACGGCGTACGCGGCCACGGGTGCGCTGCATCCTGCCTCCAGGGTGGCCAGCAGCGCCCGTTCCGCGACGATCGCGGCACGGGACGGTGCGTGGTCGAGCAGCGCGAGCAGCTCGATCACGTCCTGGCCGTCGGCCCGGCACTCGACGGCCAGCGCACCCTGGGCGGGCGCGGGCAGCATGAGCATCGGGTCGAGCGTCTCGGTGATGACGTCGGCGCGGCCGATCCGGTTGAGCCCGGCGCGGGCCAGCACGACGGCGTCGAGGTCGGCGTCCGGGCCGAGCACCCGGCCGAGCCGGGTGTCGACGTTGCCCCGGATCGGGGTGACCTCCAACTGCATGCCCAGCGCGTGCAGCTGGGCGATCCGGCGCAGCGCGCCGGTGCCGACGCGGGCGCCGGGCGGCAGCTCGGCGAGCGTACGGCCGTTCGTCGCCACCAGCGCGTCGCGCGGGTCCTGCCGGGGCGGTACGGCCGCGACGTGCAGGCCGGGCGCCGCCGCGGTGGGCAGGTCCTTGTACGAGTGGACGGCGAAGTCGATCTCGCCGGCGGTCAGCGCGTCGCGCAGCGCGGAGACGAACACACCGACGCCGAGCCGCTGCACCGGGGCGGTGGACCTGTCGCCGGCGGTCACCACCTCGACCAGCTCGACCGGTCGGCCGGTGGCCGCGGTGAGGGCCTCGGCGACGTGGCCGGACTGGGCCATCGCCAGGGCGCTGCCCCGGGTACCGAGGCGAAGGGGGGCGGTCATCGCGCACCTCCGGTGGGCGGGACGTCGGCGGCGTCGAACGACGACCGGCCGTCGGAGTCGGTGGCGACCACGTCGGGAACGGTGTCGACCGGGGACGTCTGCGGAACGTCCAGGTCGAACAGTTCGCGCAGCAGCGCCGCGTACTGGTCGCCGCCGGGCTCGGCGGCGAGCTGGCGGACCCGTACGGTCGGCTGGTGCAGCAGCCGCTGCACGACCCGGTGCACGGTGCGGGCGACCTCGGCGCGCTGGTCGTCGCTGAGGTCGGGTCGGCGCTGGCCGAGCCGGCGCAGCTCGGCGGTGACGACGTCCTCGGCCCGGCCGCGCAGGGCGGCCACCGTCGGCGCGACGTCGGCGCCGCGCAGCCAGCTCAGGAACGCCTCGACCTCGCCGGCCACGATCCGGGCCACCTCGGCGGCGTCGGCCGCGGCCGGTCCGTCGGCGAGGACGGCGGCCATCCGGTCGATGTCGATCACCTCGACGCCGGGCAGCTCGGCGACGCCGGGCTCGACGTCACGCGGGACGGCCAGGTCGAGCAGGACCAGCGGCCCGCGGTCGGCGTCCCTGCGGGCCAGCGCCCGGGTCACGACGTCACGGGTGAGCACCGGCTCGGTGGCGGCGGTGGCGGCGACCACGACGTCGACGTCGGCGAGCGCGGTGATCAGCTCGGCCATCGGCACGGCGGACGCGCCGTACGACTCGGCGAGCCGGACGGCACGGGCGGCGCCCCGGTTGGTCACGGTGAGCGGGCCGGCGCCCAGCCGGGACAGCGTGGCCACGCCCAGCGAGCCCATCGCGCCCGCGCCGACCACCATCGCGGGCCGGCCGGCCAGGTCACCGTCGAGCAGCTCGGCGGCGAGGTCGAGGGCGGCGGTGACGACGCTCTGCCCGGCCCGGTCGATGTTGGTCTCGGCGTGCGCGCGCTTGCCGACCCGCAGCGCCTGCTGCATCAGCTCGTGCAGCAGCCGGCCGGCCGAGTCGGCGCCACCGGCGGAGTGGTAGGCGTCGCGGAGCTGGCCGAGGATCTGCGCCTCGCCCACCACCATCGAGTCGAGCCCGGCGGCCACCCGGAAGACGTGGTCCACGGCGGCGGCGTCGTAGTGCACGTAGAGGTGCGGGGCGAGCGCCGCCGGCTGGCAGCCGGCCTGGTCGGCCAGGACCGCGCAGATGTCGCCGAGTCCGCCGTGGAACCCGGAGACGGCGGCGTAGACCTCCACCCGGTTGCAGGTGGAGACCAGGACGGCCTCGGCGACGTACGGCTGGGCGATCAGGCGGTCGAGCGTGCGGGTGAGATCGGCGGGCGGGACGGCCAGCTGTTCCAGGGTGGCGACCGGGGCGGTGCGGTAGGACGCGCCGACGACGAGCAGTTTCACGTGCCGATCGCCTCCTGGGTGTCGGTGGCCGCGAGTCCGCCGGGCAGGGCGGTGAGGGCGGACCCGCCGGTGGCGGGGAGCGCGGTCAGCGATGCCTTGCGGTGCTCGTGGAAGGACAGGATCTGCAGCTCGATGGCGAGGTCGACCTTGCGCACGTCGACCCCGTCCGGAACCGAGAGTACGCACGGTGCGAAGTTGAGGATGCTCGTCACGCCGACGGCGACCAACTGGTCGGCGACCGCCTGGGCGGCGGGGGCGGGGGTGGCGATGACGCCGATCGAGATCGACTCCTCGGCGACGATCTGCGGCAGCTCGTCGACGTGCCGTACGACCAGGCCGTTGATCTGTTCGCCGACGCGGGACCGGTCGGCGTCGAGCAGCGCGGCGATGCGGAATCCGCGGTTGGCGAAGCCGTCGTAGCCGGCCAGGGCGTGACCGAGATTACCCACGCCGACGAGCGCGACGGTCCGGCACTGGGTGAGCCCGAGCACCTCGGAGATCTGGTCGACCAGCAGCGCCACGTCGTAGCCGACGCCCCGGGTGCCGTACGAGCCGAGGTGGGACAGGTCCTTGCGGAGCTTCGCGGAGTTGACGCCGGCGGCGTTGGCCAGGCCCTCGCTGGACACCGTCTCGTGCCCGGCGTCGGCGAGCGCGTGCAGCGCACGCAGGTATTCCGGGAGCCGCGACACGGTCGCCTCGGGCAGGTCCGGAAGCGCCGGTACGGCACCGGTGCGACCGGGCGCGCCTGGTTGACGGTGCTGGCTCATGAGACTCCGTGCGGTGCGATCCTCGACCAGCGACGGGGGCCGGTCGTTTCGGGACTCCCGCTGGCGACCGAGATTGCCGGCTGTGCTAGCAGGGCGCGTCGGAACTACAGAGTAGGTGTTTGTGAAGGGGTGCACAAATCGCGATCTTGAAAGCTCGCGACGCGCCTTCACCTGCCCCTCCATTCCCGCAAGATCGATCAACCGCGTCTCTCGGCGGCGCGTGGCGATTATTGCTCAATCCAGACTTCCCTGACCAATCGCGCGGGGCCCGTAGCGCTCCGTGACCGGCGCGGCGAGGCGAGTCTCACGTTTTCAGTAGGGACAACCCCACCCCCGAAAGGCCAGCGTGCGGGATGGGTGGGCGGGCCGCGCGCCCATAGCCTCGAACCATGACCGCCGTACCACTCGCCACCGCGCCCACTCCGCTGTCTCCCGTCCGGGGCCTCCTGCGCCGCCTCGGCCGCGACACCACCTACGTACTGGTGGGCTTCCCGCTGGCGCTCGTCAGCTTCGTGCTGGCAGTGGTGGGGATCTCACTCAGCGCCGGGCTGCTGGTGATCACGCTCGGCCTGCCGATCCTCGCCGGCTTCCTCTACGCGGCCCGCGGGCTGGCCGACATCGAGCGGCTCCGGCTCGCCGGGGTGCTGGACCGGCCCCGGGTACGCCCCGTCTACCGCAGGCCGGAGCCGGGCGCCGGGTTCTGGCGCCGGGTGTTCACCCCGATCCGGGACGCGCAGTCGTGGCTCGACCTGCTGCACGCCTTCGTCCGGCTGCTCGTGGCGGTGCCCACGTTCGTGCTGCTGGTGGTCTGGTGGGTGCTGGCCCTGGGCGGCACGCTCTACATCACCTACGACTGGGCCATCCCGCGCGGGCCGGGCGAGCAGGACCTGAGCCAGCTCCTCGGGATGGGCGACGGCGCCGGCGCGCGGATCACCCTGAACACCGCGATCGGGCTGTTCGCCCTGTTCACCCTCCCGCTGGTGGCGCGCGGCTGCGCCCGGCTCCAGGCCGGGCTGGCGTACTCGCTGCTCACCGGCGTGGCCGAGATGCGGCAGCGGATCGTCACGCTGGAGGAGCAGAAGCGGGCCGCCGCCTCGGCCGAGGCGGTCGCGCTGCGCCGGCTGGAGCGCGACATCCACGACGGCCCGCAGCAGCGGCTGGTCCGGCTCGCCATGGACCTCGGCCGGGCCCGCCACCAGCTCGCCGCCGACCCGGAGGCGGCCCGGCAGACGCTCGACGAGGCGGTCGCGCAGACCCGGGAGACGCTGGACGAGCTGCGTGCCCTGTCCCGGGGCATCGCGCCGCCGATCCTTGTCGACCGGGGCCTGCCCAGCGCGCTCGCCGCGCTCGCCGCCCGCGCCCTGGTACCCACCGAGCTGGCCGTGGACGACGACCTGGGCACCGCCGCCGGGCGGCTCGACCCGGGGCTGGAGAGCACCGCGTACTTCGTGGTGGCCGAGGCCCTGACGAACGTCTCGAAGCACAGCCGGGCGACCGCCTGCCGGGTGGAGGTCACCCGGAAGGTGGGCCGGCTGGAGATCACCGTCATCGACGACGGGGCCGGCGGCGCGCACCTGGCCAAGGGGCACGGCCTCAGTGGCATCGCCGACCGGGTCCGGGCGGCGGGCGGCACCTTGGAGGTGGACAGCCCGGCCGGCGGGCCGACCCGGATCCACGCCGAACTGCCGAGGTGACCCGGTTCGCCCGGACTCCGGGCCGTCGCGCGGTGGCGTGGCGCGCCCGGGATCCGGGCCGCCGGGCCGGCACGGGGTCCGGGCGTGATAGACACCGGACCCATGCGGGTGGTGATCGCGGACGACGCCGTACTGCTCCGGGAGGGGCTGGTCCGGCTGCTGACCGAGTACGGGCACGAGGTGGTGGCGGCCGTCGGTGACGGTGACGCGCTGGTCGAGGCGGTGGTGGCGCACCGGCCCGACGTCTCGGTGGTGGACGTGCGGATGCCGCCGTCACACACCGACGAGGGACTGCGCGCCTCGGTGGAGGCCCGCCGCCGGGTGCCCGGTACGCCGATCCTGGTGCTCTCCCAGTACGTCGAGGTGTCGTACGCCGACGACCTGCTGGACACCGCGGGCGGAGCCGGCGGCGGGATCGGCTACCTGCTCAAGGACCGGGTCGCGGCGATCGACGAGTTCCTGGACGGCCTGGCCCGGGTGGCGGCCGGCGGCACCGTGCTCGACCCGGAGGTGATCAGCCAGTTGCTGGTCCGGCGACGGCGCGACGACCCGCTGGCGTCGCTGACGCCGCGCGAGCGCGAGGTGCTGGCGCTGATGGCCGAGGGCCGCTCGAACACCGCCATCGCCCGGACGCTCGTGGTCAGCGACGGCGCGGTCGAGAAGCACGTCCGCAACATCTTCACCAAGCTCGACCTGCCCCCGGACGCGACCACCCACCACCGCCGCGTCCTGGCCGTCCTGGCCCACCTGCGCGCCTGACCGGGCGGGTCAGGCGAGCGTGCGGGCCAGTGTCACCGCCTCGGTGAGCGTGTCGGCGGCCGGGTGGCCGCTGCCACGCAGCCGGTCCGGGTCGGACAGGCCACCGGTGTAGAGGACGCAGCGGGCACCGACCGAGGCGGCCGCGTCGGCGTCGTCGAGCGAGTCGCCGATCAGCACCACCTCGTGCCCGCCCAGCCCCAGCTCGGCCAGGTGCTTCTCCAGCCACTCGGCCTTGCGCCCGCCGCCGACTGTGGCGCGCAGCCCGTCCACCCGGCGGAAGTGCGGCGTCAGCCCGTACGTGTGCACGGTCGGCACCAGCTCGTCGTGGAACCACATGGACAGCAGCGACTGGCTGCCCTCCCAGGACTCGATCGCGGCGGTGGCGTCGGCGGCCAGGGCGCAGGTGGTCAGCCCGGCCCGGTACGCGTCGTGGAAGACCCGGTCGAGCGTCCCGAACGCCTCGGCGTCCACGGCCCGGCCGAGCATCTCGGCGTAGTAGTCGGCGATCGGCCGCCGGAACCGTACCCGGTGCTCGGCCGCGGTGACCGCCGGCCCGCCGGCGCTGGCGAAGGCGACGTTCGTGGCCTGGACCACCAGGTCGAGGTCGTCGAGGAGCGTTCCGTTCCAGTCCCACACGAGGTGGCGTCGCATACCCGTCACCCGAGCACCATAGTGCTAGAGCTGCGGCGTGGTCAGATCGCGCAGCAGCCGGTCCTCCTCGACCCGCCAGTAGCCGTGCTCCTTGCCGTCGAGCAGCACCACCGGCAGCCGGTCGCCGTAGTCGCGCTCCATCTCCAGGTCCCCGGTCACGTCCCGCTCGACCCAGCGGTCGCCGGTGACCGCCACCACCCGGTCGAGCGCGGCCTTCGCGTCGTCGCACAGGTGGCAGCCGGGCCGGGTGATCAGGATGAGCCTCGGGTCACTGGACATCGGATACCTCCGTGCGGATCTCGGTCGGCGACGCCGGCGACGGCACCGCGGGCGCCGGGCGCAGTTCCGTCTTGCGTACCTTCCCGATCGCCGAGTACGGCAGGCTGTCGACGAACTCGACGGCGGTCGGGCACTTGAACCGGGCCAGGTTACGCGCGCAGTGGGCGAGCAGTTCCTCCGCCGTCACCGGCGGGCCGGCCGCCCGGACCACGTACGCCCGCACAGTCTCGCCGGTCCGCGGGTGCGGCACGCCCAGGACGGCCGACTCGGCCACCCCGGGGTGCGCCTGGAGCACCAGCTCCACCTCGTGCGGGTAGACGTTGAAGCCGTTGACCAGGATCAGCTCGCCGAGGCGGTCGACCAGGAACAGGTCGCCGTCGGCGTCGGCGTACGCCACGTCACCGGTGGCCCACCAGCCGTCCGGGTCCGGCCCGCCCCGCCCGTCCGGCCAGTAACCGTCGAACAGGTTCGGTCCGCGCACCACGATCTGCCCGGGGTCGGTGCCGCCCGGCTCGTCGGACAGCTCCATCTCGTCCTCGTCGGGGGCGTCGGCGGGCACCCCGTCGCGCCACAGCTCGGCGCCGTCGGACCCGGTCAGGCGCAGCCCGACGCCGGGCAGCGGGCGGCCGATCGAGCCCGGTTTCGGCTCGCCGCCGACGAGCGTCGAGGTGAGCACCGGCGCGGTCTCGGTGAGCCCGTAGCCGACGTGCACCGGGTGCCCGGTCAGCTCGGTGAAACGCGCGCCGGCCGCGAGGGGCAGCGGCGCCGCGCCGCACACCGCGACGCGCACGGAGGCGAGCGCCGCAGCCGGGTCACGCTCCGCCTCGGCCCAGGTCAGGAACATCGACGGTACGCCGACGAGCACCGTGACCCGGTGCCGGGCGATCTCCTCCAGCGCACCGGCCGGGCCGGGCTCGTCGACGAGCACTCCTGTCGCGCCGTGCCGCACGACGGCGCCGAGCACGGAGTTCAGCCCGTACGCGTGGAACAGCGGAAGGGCGAGCAGCACGACGTCGTCGGGGCCGACCACAGGTGGTTCGATGCGGTCGACCTGGTCGTGGTTGGCGGCGAGCGCCCGGTGCGACAGCATCGCGCCCTTGGGCCGGCCCTCGGTGCCGGAGGTGTAGAGCAGGACGGCCAGGTCGTCACCGGAGCGGGCCGGGAACCGAGACGGTGGGTCGTCGCCGGCGACCGGCGGCGCGGTGTGCACGGCACGCAGCGCGGGCAGTTCGGCGGCGTCCACCCGCGCGGTCACCTCGGGCGCGCCGACCAGCACGGCGGCACCGGAGTCGGCGAGCACGTGCCGCAGCTCGCGGGCGGTGAGCGTGGGGTTGACCGGTACGGCCACCAGTCCGGCCCGGAGCGCGGCGAGGTACGTGACCACGAAGTCCGGTGTGTTGCCGAACGCGATCGCCGCCCGGGGCGGGTGGCCGGTGCCGTCGGCCGGTGGCGCGTCGGCGAGCAGCGCTCGGGCGGTGGCGGTGACCGCGTCGTCCAGCTCGGACCAGGTCAGCGTCCGGTCGCGCCAGTGCAGCGCGGCCCGGTCGCCCCGCTGCGCGGCGGCGTCGCGGAGCCGGTCGGCGAGGTTCGGCGCGGAGCTTTCGGCGGCGTCCTGCACGGTGGCTGAGTCTGGCACAGCCGGGTCCGCCGGGCCATGCCCGAACACCGCGTGGGGTCCGCCGCACGGGACTGCAATTGCCGTACGGTGGGATTCCTGACCACGGGATGAGGATCTCCACCGATGCCGGGGCGGGCAGCCGGAGTCGACCCGGCCGCACCCCTCCCGCGACACGCCGAGCGAAAAGAAAATCGGCTCCGACCAGGACTTTCCACTCCGGACCAGGTTCCGGCGCGAAAGTCAACCACACACGACGGACAACGGGTCCGCCATGTGTGCGACCTGGCGGGAAATACTTCCGCTCTGTGTAACGGACTTGCCACGCGTGGGTGACGTTGGCCCTATCATCACTCGGGTCGGCTCACCCCATTTGCCGTGAGTCGACACCCCTCAGCCCGAGGAGGCCCCCGTGCCCGTGAGCGCATTGGACCAGCACCTCAAGGGGATCTGCCGCCCGCCGGCACGTCCCGACCCGGCCGTGCCCGACCGGGTGACACCCGGTCCTCCGGCGCGGTCCCTGTCCGCTCAGCCTGGGGAGGCGCGGTGACCACCTTCGGTTACGCCGAACGACCGGCCGGCGTCACCGGCCCGACGCAGCGCAACCCGCTCAACGAGCGCGCGGACCCCCCCGGCCCACGGGGCGCCGACGGACAGCTCGCGGTACGCGGCGACGGGCGGCGGGTACGCAGCCGCGCGCACCACACGAACGAGGCGCCGCCG
>NZ_RCVK01000321.1:0-18197 GCF_003667485.1 Micromonospora sp. BL1 | reverse complement strand
CCCCGACGCCCGCCGCCGACAAGCCGGCCTCCGGTCCGGGCAGCCGCACCGACGCGACCCCGACGTCCGGCACCCCCGGCCGGCCGGGCCCGTGGCCGGGCCAGCCGGGTCAGTCCGGCCAGGCCGGGCCGTGGCCCGGGCAGCCGGGACAGCCGAACCCCTGGCCGGGTCAGCCCGGACAGCCCGGACAGCCCGGGCAGCCGGGTCAGCCGGGCATGCAGGGACCGCCGCCGGGCTGGCCGTACCCGCACTGGCCCGGCGCGCAGCCGGTCCCGCGCCCGCACGGACTGCCGCTGGCCTCGTACGGCGCCCGGCTGGTCGCGCGCCTGATCGACCTGGGCATCGTGTTCCTGCTCAACGCCGTGGTCAACGGCTGGTTCGTCTGGCGTTACGTCGAGGCGGTCTCCCCGTACCTGCGTGAATCGGTACGCCGGGCGCTCAACGGCGACACGTCCACCGAGGGGCTGCCCCAGATCGACGACCAGGCCGGCGGCCTCCAGATCGCCATCCTCGTGATCGCCACCGCGCTCTGGTACGCGTACGAGGTGCCGTCGATGGCGGCGCGCGGTCAGACCTTCGGCAAGCGGCTGATGGGCGTACGCGCGCTGCCGGTCGAGGCGGACCAGCCGCTCGGCTTCGGCCGGGCCACCCGGCGCTGGAGCACGCTCGGCCTGCCGACGCTGCTCTGGTACTGCTGCGGCCTGGGCCTGCTGCTCCAGCTCATCGACGCGGTATCGCCCCTGTTCGACCACCCGCTGCGCCAGGCCCTGCACGACAAGCGGGCGCAGACGGTGGTGGTCCAGCTCCCCCGCAAGCGTGACACCAGTACCGCCCCGCCCGAGAGCGCCGACACCCCGGGAGACACCCCATGACCGAGACCGGACGCCACCAGCCCGCGCTGCGGCTCACCCGCGCCGACCTGGACGCGCTGCCGAACTACGTGCCCGGCCGCAGCCCGGCCGACCTGGCCCGCGAGCTGGGCCTGGCCGAGGCGATCAAGCTGGCCAGCAACGAGGTGCCGTACGGCCCGCTGCCGGGCGTGGTGGAGGCGGTCGCCGAGGCGGTGGCCGGTTCGCACCGCTACCCGGACATGGGCGTGGTGGCGCTGCGCCAGACGCTCGCCGAGCGGTACGGCGTGGACGCCGACCGGATCGCCACCGGCTGCGGTTCGGTGGCGCTGGCCGAGCACCTGGTGCGCGCCACCTGCCTGCCCGGTGACGAGCTGCTCTACTCGTGGCGCTCCTTCGAGGCGTACCCGATCATCGCGGCGACCAGCGGCGCGACGAGCGTGCGGGTGCCGAACGACGCCGGCCACGGCCACGACCTCGACGCGATGGCCGCGGCGGTGACCGACCGGACCCGGATGGTCCTGGTCTGCAACCCGAACAACCCCACCGGTACGGCGGTGCGCCGGGCCGAGCTGGACCGCTTCCTCGACGCGGTGCCGGACGACGTGCTCGTGGTGATCGACGAGGCGTACCGGGAGTTCGTCACCGACCCCGACGTGCCGGACGGCCTGACCTACCTGGACCGGCCGAACGTGGCGGTGCTGCGCACGCTGTCCAAGGCGTGGGGCCTGGCCGGCCTGCGGATCGGCTGGCTGGTCGCGGCGCCGGAGGTGGCCGCCGCCGTCCGCAAGGTGGTCACGCCGTTCTCCACCAGCATGGCCGCCCAGGCCGGCGCGCTGGCCGCGCTGGCGCAGGCCGACGAGGTGGAGCGGCGGTGCGCGCTGGTCGTGGCCGAGCGGGACCGGGTCACCGAGGCGCTGCGCAAGTTCGTGCCGGACGTGCCGGACAGCCAGGCCAACTTCGTCTGGCTGCCGCTGGGCGAGCGGGCGGTGGAGTTCGGCCGGGCGTGCGAGGCGCGCGGCGTGATCGTCCGGCCGTTCCCGGGCGACGGCGTCCGGGTCACCATCGGCACCCCGGCCGAGAACGACGCGTTCCTGGCCGCCGCCGAGGCCGCGCTGGCCTGACCGGTCGCGCCCGGCGCCGGTCCGTCAACCCCCTACGGACCGGCGCCGGGCGTCCGGATCAGGTCACGGCGAGCAGCACCGGCTCGGCCATCAGGAAGTAGCCCTGGTCGTCGTCCTCCGGAACGGCACTCTCCCGCAGCCGCTCCACCGCGACGTAGCCGTCCACCGCGTACGCCCGGCCCGGCCGCCAGCCGATCCCGTCCCGCCCCAGGTCGAGCACGAAACTGGACCGGGTGGTACCGGTGAGCGGGTCGACGGTGACCAGTTCCCGCCGGTCGGTCAGCAGGTGCACCCGCCCCGGCTCGGTCGCGAGCACCCGGGCCGGATGGATGTCCGCCCGGCGCCACAGCTCCTCGCCGGTACGCGCCGAGCGCCCGACCACCACCGGGCCGGACGTGTCCACCGCCCGCTCCCCGTCCAGCACCGTGTCCGGGTGGTCCAGGCCCGGCGCGGCGGCCGGCTCGCCCGGGTCGGTCACCAGCCAGCCCCGGCTGCCCGCGCCGTCCGGCCCGGCGGTACGCAGCCCGCGGCAACCGGAGTGCCCGTGCGGGCAGCCCACCGGCGTGACGACGAGTTGCTCCGGCGCGTCCGGCGGCCGCCAGCGGGTCCGCACCGTACCGGTCGCCGCGTCCCGCAGCTCGACCGCGGCCGGGCCGTCGCAGCGGTCCACGCCGACCAGCTCACCGCTGGCGGTCGTGCCCACGTCGGACCGGCAGTCCCTGCCCACGTCGGCGCGCCAGAGCCGGCGGCCGTCGGCGAGGTCGTACCCGCCGAGCCCGCCCGGACCGGTCGCGAGCAGCACGGTCCGCCCCTCGGCCGTCCGCGCAACGTGCAGGCCGGCCGGATCCCAGACGGTGGCGGCGAAGGTGCGTCGCGGCTCCGGCACCGACCCCGGATGCGGGCCGTCGGCCCGCCAGGCCACCCGGCCGGTACGCGCGTCGAGCGCCACCAGCCTCCCGTCGGACCAGCGGCTGACCACCGTGGTCCCCTCGGCGAGCACTCCGACCAGCGTCGCCGGCCAGCGACGGAAGGACCAGAACGGGGTGACCCGGTGCCGCCCGGTGACCGGCTGGTCCGCGTACACCTGACGGGTGCCCGCGTAGACGCGGAGCCGGCCGTCCACGACCAGCGGCGCCACCGGCAGCCGCGCGAGCACCCCGGCGGTCGGCGCGGGCGCCGCCGGGTAGGGCTTCCGGGCTGCGGTGTCGACCTCGGCGGGCGCCAGCACCCGGACGACCACGGCGACCGACGCCGCGACGGCGAGCACCGCCACCAGCGCCACCACGACCCGCCGCCTCGGGGCCTTCGCCATCCGTCACCTCCGCCCCGGCACCCTACCGGCCGGGTGCGTGCCGGGTACGGGGAGCGGCCGGGTCGGCTCAGGCGGCCTCGGTGGATCGGGCGGGACCGGCGGCCAGCGCCAGGTCGGCCAGGTCACGCCGGAGCGCGCTCTCGACCGCGCGGGCGGCCAGGCCGCCGAGGATCAGGGCCAGCACCCGCCCGTACGCCCGGGTCGGCACCGCCTCCTGCTCGACGGTGACCTCGGTGCAGCCGCGCCGCCGGCGCTCGACGGTGCGCAGCGTCCAGGTGATCCGGTAGTCCGCGCCGGCGCCGCGCGAGCCGAGCACGAGGCGGCCGGGCGCGACCGCCTCGATCACCTCGAACTCCTCCGGTTCGGCGCCGCCGTCCGGCCGGGCACGGGTCTCCCGCCACACGGTGCCCGGTCCGAACAACCCGGCGGCGCCGCCGAGGACCTCGACCGCGTCCACCGCCGACAGCCAGTCGGCGCGGGCCGGGAGGTCGGTGAGCAGCCGCCAGAGGTCGGCGTCCTGCGCTTCGATGAATGCGGAAACCGTCACCGTCGACATGGCACCTCCCGTGTCGTACACGGTACGGGCCGTGACCGGAAACGGGGAGCCTCCCGGTGACATTTCCATCACCGGTGCCCCGGCCGGGGCACCGGTGTGGTTCGCGAGTGGTCAGCCGCCGAACGAGCCGCCCCGCAGCGCGGTGACGAACGCGGCCCAGCCCGGCGGGCTCACCGCGAGCGCCGGACCGTCCGGGTCCTTCGAGTCGCGTACGCCCACCACGCCGTGCGCGGCGACCACGTTCGTCGCCACCTCGACGCAGAGGCCCTGATCGTTCGAGCGGCTGCTGGTGCGCCAGACGGCACCGGTCAACTCGGTCATGCTCGGTCCTTCCTGTTTCGGCTTCCGCGGGTACGCCCCCCGACCCGGCACCACGCGCGGCTCCGGTTCGACCGGGAGCCGCCGTCCGGGGCGTACGTGATCCGAGCGATCAACGCCGAAGGAACCGGCCCCGGTCGCACATCGGGTGCGACCGGGGCCGGTTCGGAAGGTCGGAATTCAGCGGGCCGGGAGGATCGTCCCGGTGACCTCGCCCAGCGCGACAGTGGTGCCGTCCGGTCCGGGCGCGGTGGCGGTGATCGTCACCGTGTCGCCGTCCTCCAGGAACGTCCGCTCGCTGCCGTCGGCGAACTTGACCGGCTCGGACCCGCCCCAGGTCAGCTCCAGGAACGATCCGACCTGACCGCGCTCCGGACCGGAGACGGTGCCGGAGGCGTAGAGGTCGCCGGTACGCAGCGACGCGCCGTTGACGGTGAGGTGCGCGAGCTGCTGGGCCGGGGTCCAGTACATGCCGGCGAACGGCGGCTCGGTCACCCGCTCGCCGTTCCACTCGACCGACAGCGTCAGGTCCAGCCCGACGTGCGGGGTGTCGCGCAGGTAGTCCTGCACCGGCGGGTCCTGGTCCGGTGCGGGCACGAACGCGTCGGCCAGCGCCTCCAGCGGCGTCACCCAGGCCGAGACGGAGGTGGCGAACGACTTGCCGAGGAACGGTCCGAGCGGCTGGTACTCCCACGCCTGGATGTCCCGGGCCGACCAGTCGTTGACGAGCACCACGCCGAAGACGTGGTCGGCGAAGTCGGCCACCGGCACCCGCTCGCCGAGCCGGCTCGGCACGCCCACCACGAAGCCCACCTCGGCCTCGATGTCCAGCCGGACCGAGGCGCCGGTGGTGGGGCCCTGCGCGCTGGCCCGCTGGCCGGTCGGGCGGATCACCGGGGTGCCGGAGACGACCACCGTGCCGGCCCGGCCGTGGTAGCCGATCGGCACGTGCTTCCAGTTCGGCAGCAGCGGTGGCTGCCCGGGCCGGAAGATCTGCCCGACGTTCGAGGCGTGGTGCTCGGAGGAGTAGAAGTCGACGTAGTCGGCCACCTCGAACGGCAGCGCCATCTCGACCTCACGCAGCGGCACGAGCAGCGGTTCGACAGCCGCCCGGTGCTCCGGCTCGGTGAGCAGCTCGACGATCCGCTGCCGGACCGCCGTCCACTGCGGGCGGCCGAGCGCCATGAAGGCGTTGAGCGCCGGCTCACCGAGCGCGCCGCCGGCCAGCACCAGACCGGCCGCCTCCGCACCGGCGAGGTCCAGCGCGAAGTCACCGATGCGGACGCCGACGCGCGGCTCGCCCTCGCCGTGCCGGAACACGCCGTACGGCAGGTTAGTCACCCCGTACGGCGACCCCGCCACACCAGGTACCCAGCTCATGCCGTGCCGACTGGACATGCCCTCACGGCCCTCGCTCCGCTCGGTGCGTTCGCTCATGCCGTACCCGCCGGGCATGCCCTCACGGCCCTCGCTCCGCTCGGTGCGTTCGCTCATGCCTCGTAGCCTCCGTTCACCAGCCCCAGCCGGATCAGATCGGTCAGTGGTTCGGCGATGCTGCACGAGCCGTACCCGACCCAGAGCGGGCGCTCGGCGTCGCGGTGTGCCCGGGCCGGCTCGACCACGCGTACCGGGTCGGTGGCGGCGAGCAGCTCGGCCACGCCGTCCACCTCGGCGCCCCCGACGGCGGCCAGCGTGGCGCCCAGCACGTTGACGAAACCGTGGTGGTTGAAGCCGGTCTCCGGGTCGCGGTGCCGGATCGCGTGGTGCAGCCCGGCGGTGAGCTTGAACGGCAGCTTACGGTCCCGGCACGCGCAGATCACCGCGGCCAGCTCGACCGGGGTGGGGAACAGCTCGGCGGCGAGCCCGCCGGTACGGAACTTGGCCGCCACCGGCAGCCCGCCGGCGCGCGCCTCGGCGAGCGTGTCGAGCGCGCCCATCAGCCCGAAGGTCAGCGGGATCTCCGCGTACACGGCCGCGCCGTCGAGCCGGTCGGCGAGCGTGAGCAGCTCGGACAGCCCGGGTTGCGGGTCCTCCCCGCGCTTGGCGACCGGCGCCTCGATCTGCCGGGCGGTCACCCCGTCGGGCGCGAGCGCTTCCAGCGCCTGCGGGAGCTGGTCCAGGCCGGTGTCGCCGATCAGCCCGATCACCAGGCCCTCGGCCGGATCCACCAGGCCGTTCAGCGACCCGCGCTGGATCTCCGAGGCGGGCAGCAGCAGTGGGCCGACCATGTCGGCGTACCAGGCCGTGCGGTGGGTGCGGCGCGCGGTCACCGCGTCGGGCAGCGCGGCGTTGCCGGGCGGGAAGACCGCGGCGTCGTCCACCAGGCCGGAGAGGAGGCGGGGCACCTGCGTTGACACGAGACAAGAATGTACGGGACGCTACGAGGAACGGACAACAGCGTCCGATTATCGGACGCCATCGGCCGGAGAACGGGACATATCGGGAGGCGAGATGCCGTACTACCGCAGCGTCGGCGACGTGCCGCGCAAGCGCCACACCCAGTTCCGCCAGCCCGACGGCACGCTCTACGCGGAGGAACTGGTCGGCCAGGAGGGCTTCTCCTCCGACTCGTCGCTGCTCTACCACCGGCACGCGCCGACCGCGATCCTCGCCGCCGAGGAGTACGCCCCGCCCACCGTCACCCGCGTGCCGAACCTGCCGCTCAAGCCGCGCCACCTGCGCACGCACAAGCTCGACGGCACCGGCGCGGACCCGGTGCTCGGCCGGCAGTACCTGCTCGCCAACGACGACGTACGCATCGCGTACGTGCTCGCCGACCGGCCGTCGCCGCTGTTCCGCGACGCCACCGGCGACCACTGCCTCTACCTGGAGGCCGGGTCGATGCGGGTCGAGTCGCCGTTCGGCGTGCTCGACGCGGTCGCCGGCGACTACGTCGTCATCCCCACCTCGACCATCCACCGCCTGGTGCCCACCGGCGACGAGCCGACCCGGCTGCTCGCCGTCGAGGCGTCCGGCCACATCGGGCCGCCCAAGCGCTACCTCTCCGTACGCGGGCAGTTCCTGGAGCACGCGCCCTACTGCGAGCGCGACGTCCGGGGACCGGACACCCCGCTGCTGGTCGACGGCGAGGAGGTCGAGGTGCTGGTCAGGCACCGCCGCGGATGGACGAGGTACGTCTACGCCAACCACCCGTTCGACGTGGTCGGCTGGGACGGGCACATGTACCCGTGGGCGTTCTCCATCCACGACTTCGAGCCGATCACCGGGCGGATCCACCAGCCACCGCCGGTCCACCAGACGTTCCAGGGCCCGAACTTCGTGATCTGCTCGTTCGTGCCGCGCAAGGTCGACTACCACCCGGCCGCCATCCCGGTGCCGTACAACCACCACAACGTCGACTCCGACGAGATGCTGTTCTACACCGGCGGCAACTACGAGGCCCGGCGCGGCTCCGGCATCGAGCAGGGCTCGATCTCGCTGCACCCGTCCGGCTTCACCCACGGCCCCCAGCCGGGCGCGGCCGAGCGGTCGATCGGGGCGGAGTTCTTCGACGAGCTGGCGGTCATGGTGGACACGTTCCGCCCGCTCGACCTCTGCGACGCGGCCGCCGCCTGCGAGGACGACGGCTACGCCTGGACCTGGGCGCGCAAGTCCTGACGTACGCGGGAAGGGGCCGCGCCCGGCACGGACGCGGCCCCTTCGCACACGGTCGTCAGAACGTGGACGCGTCGATGACGAAGCGGTAGCGCACGTCGGAGGCGAGCACCCGCTCGTACGCCTCGTTGATCTTCTCGGCCGGGATCACCTCGATCTCGGCGCCCAGCCCGTGCTCGGCGCAGAAGTCGAGCATCTCCTGGGTCTCCGCGATGCCGCCGATGTTCGACCCGGCGAACGAGCGCCGGGCCGGGATCAGCGAGAACGCGTGCACCGACAGCGGCTTCTCCGGCGCGCCCACGTTGACGAGCGTCCCGTCCACCGCGAGCAGCCGCAGGTACGCGTCCATGTCGAGCGTCGCGCTGACCGTGTTGATGATCAGGTCGAACGAGCCGGCCAGCGTGGTGAACGTGTCCTCCTCCGAGGTCGCGTAGTAGTGGTCGGCGCCGAGCCGCAGCCCGTCCTCCCGCTTCTTCAGCGACTGGGACAGCACAGTCACCTCGGCGCCCATCGCGTGGGCCAGCTTCACGGCCATGTGGCCGAGACCGCCCATGCCGATCACCGCGACCCGGCGGCCCGGCCCGGCGTTCCAGTGCCGCAGCGGCGAGTACGTGGTGATGCCGGCGCAGAGCAGCGGCGCGGCGGCGTCCAGCTCGATGCCGTCCGGGATGCGCAGCACGAAGTCCTCGGTGACCACGATCGCCTGCGAGTAGCCGCCCTGGGTCGGCTCCCCGTCCCGGCCCACCCCGCCGTACGTGCCGGTGCTGCCGTTGCGGCAGTACTGCTCCAGCCCCTTGCGGCAGTTGTCGCACTCCCGGCAGGAGTCGACCAGGCAGCCGACGCCGACCCGGTCGCCGACGGCGAACTTCGTGACCGCGGAGCCGACCTCGCGCACCACGCCCGCGATCTCGTGACCCACCACGATCGGGTAGCGCGCCGGGCCCCACTCGCTGCGCGCGGTGTGGATGTCGGAGTGGCAGATGCCGGAGAACTTGATGTCGATGAGAACGTCGTCCGGTCCGAGATCGCGCCGCTCGATGGTGGTCGGGGCGAGCGGTTCGGTCGCGGACGTCGCCGCGTAGGCGTTGACGGTGAGCACTGGTTCCCGCTTCCTTCAGCCGGTGTTTCCGGTCCTCCTACCCTGTCACCGGCGAGCGAACGCGGTGAATCCGGCCACCACCGACGCGGTGATCGCCCCGACCAGCGGCCACGGGCCGCCGACCAGCGCGTACACGAGCAGCAGCACCACCGCGGCGGCGGCCGCGTAGACCGGCACGACCAGGCCGCGCGACATCGCCTCCCGCAGGCCCGGCCGCCACGTCGCCGGGCGCCGCAGCAGCACCGCCACCCCGGCCACCGCCAGCACCGCGAACAGCCGGGACGCGCCCGGCGAGGCGGGGGCCAGGGCGGCGACCAGCACGCTCGCGAACAGGGACATCCCGGCCACCGACAGCAGGAGGCGCCGGATGCCGGCGTCCACCGTCCGGACCGGGTCGGGGCGGGCCACCGGCAGGTCGGCCATCGCGGTCAGGTGTTCCAGCGTCTCGGCGTACCGGCGTCGTTCCAGCCGGGCCACGCCCACGTCCTGCCCCGCCTCGCCCAGCTCCGGGTCCAGCCGCAGCGCCTCCCGGTAGGCCCGCTCGGCCAGGTCGAACAGTTGCAGCCGCACCGCGACCAGGCCGAGCACCAGGTGCGCCTCCGGCTCGTCCGGCGACAGCTCCACCCCGCGCCATGCCGCGTCCAGCGCCGCCTGCCCGTTGCGCGACGCGGAGAGCAGGGCGGCGGCACTGCGTTGCGCGTACGGGTCGCCCGGCGCGCGCGCCAGGATCTCGTCGGCGGTCGCGGCGGCGGGCTTCCAGCGTTCGAGGTCGAGCAGCGCGAACCCGCGCGCCACGAGCGCCGGCACGACCTCCCCGACGGCGGGCGTCTCCGCGCCAGCCGACTCCTGGGCGGGCGTCTCGTCGGCAGCGGCCCCGGCACCAGGCGGCACGGCGCCGGGCACGTCGCGGGTGGTCGTCTCCGCGGCGAGCGTCCCGAAGGCGGGCGGCTCAGAGGCGGGCGACTCACGCTCGGACGTGCCACCGGCGGCGACCACGGCGGTCTCGGCGGCGGCGAGCGCCTCGGCCGGCCGGTCGGCGGCCAGGTGCATCCGGGCCAGCATGGTCAACGCGGGCAGGTGCGCCGGCTCGGCCGCGATCAGCGCGGTGAGTTCGCCGATCCCCTCGTCGTAGCGCCCCAGCTCGGCGAGCAGGTGGGCGCGTTGCAGGTAGCCGTCGGCGGCGGACTGGTCGGGGGCGGCGTCACTCGGCATCCCGGCGAGCGTATCCGCCCGGCCCCACCGCTCGCCGAGGGTGCCCGACGTCAGGCACTCCGGCAGGACGCGCCCGCCCGGCCGCCGCACGTCCCCAGGCTGCACCACCGGCGCAGTCCGCTCTCGTCCAGGAACAGCCACCCGCACCGCCGGTCCGGGCAGACCCGCACCGTGAACCGGGCCGGATCGGCGAGCAGCTGCGCGCCGCTGAACGCGGCGGCGTGCACCGGCAGCCGCAGCCCGGCCGCCAGGTCCGGCCACCAGCGGCCGCGTCCGTCGGCCTCACGCCGGAAGACGAGCGTACGGGCGGCGGCCTCGGCGGCCCGCGCGACAGTCTCGAAGGCGGGGCCGTCGTCCGGGTCGACCAGACCGGCGTAGAGCGCGGCGCGGAGCGTACGGGCCTCGCCGAGCACCGCCTCCGCCGCTGCCGGGTCACGGCGGGCGAGGTGCAGCAGGCGGTTCGTCGAGACCTCGTCCACCAGCCCGACGTGACCGGCCCAGACGGCGAGGGTCCGGTAGCCGCGCAGCCACTCGGCGCCGGGCAACGGAGGCTCGTGCCCCCAGCCGGCGAACGTGTTGCAGAAGTCCAGGGCCGGGTGGCCGCCCACGCTCCACGGCAGGCTCTCGTCGCCGACCCGGATCTCGTGCATCGGCCGGCCGGCCCGGTCCAGCCGGTCGTCGCCCGCGAGCACCCGGCGCTGCACCTCCCGGAGCCGGGGCCCCGGCTCGACGCCGAAGTCGGCCACGAGCAGGTCCCGGGTGGTGCGGTAGAGGCGCAGCGCGTCGGCCCGCCGGTCACCCCGGTACAGGGCGGTCATCAGGACCGCCACGAGGTGTTCCCGGGTCGGGTGCCGGGCGGCCAGCGGCATCAGGTCGGTGATCGCCCGCGCGTGCTGCCCCAGCGCGAGCTGCGCCTCGGCCCGCAGTTCCACGGCGACCAGGCGCAGCTCCTCGACCGTGCCGTGCAGCCGGTCCCGCAACTCGTCGTCCGCCGCGTCGGCGAGCAACGGCCCGCGCCAGAGGGCGAGCCCTCGGTCGAGCGAGCGCACCCGCTCGGCGGGATCGGCGGCTCTCCCGGCCGCCCGGACCAGGTCGGCGAACTCGTCGACGTCGACCCGGTGCCCGTCCTCCTCGACCACGTAGCCCTCGCCCCGGGTGCTGATCCGCACCCCGTACGGGTTGAGCGCAGCCCTCAGCCGCCCGATGTACGTCTGCACCGCGCTCCGGGCCGTGGCCGGCGGCCGGCCGTTCCAGAGCAGGTCGATGAGGCGGTCGGTCGGCACCACCCGGCCCACGTCGAGCAGCAGCACCCCGAGCAGGCAACGCTCCTGGCGCCGGCTGCCGACCTCGACCGGCCGGCCGTCGTGGCGGGCCTCGAACGGCCCGAGCAGGCGGAACTCCATACCGAACAGGACGATCCGGCCCCGGCCGGGGGTTGTCGCCCGGCGGTGATCGCGTGGTGAGGAGCCCGGCCGGCCGGGTCCGCCCGCTCGGCGGCTGCCGCTCGGCGCGGTGAGCCGGTGGTGATCCGGCCCGGTGATGCTCGCCGTCCGGACCAGCGACGGATGGAGTGGAACATGCGGTTCAGGATGAGTATCGCGGTGGCGAGCGTCGTGGCGGCGGCGGTCGCGGCCCTGCCCGGCTCGGCGTCCGCCGCGCCGGAGCGGCATCGCGCCCCGGGCGCCTGGGAACCGGCGCCGCAGGCGCCGTTCGAGATGCCCGCCGGTGCGCGATGCGAGTTCGCGGTACGGGTCGAGCCGATCGTGGACGAGGTACGGAAGCTGACGATCGAGACCTACCCGGACGGCGCACCGAAGCGGGAGTTGTTCACCGGCGCTCTGCTCAACCGGGTGACGAACCTGGAGACCGGTGCCACGTCCACGGCGGACGCGAGCGGCACCGCCCTCGTCGTCTACCGCACCGACGGCTCGATGACCTGGTACGTGACCGGGCCGGTGCTGCTCGGCTTCCGGGAGAACGCCGGCACGCTGCCGAAGGGGCTGTGGATCGTCGACGGTCAGTTCCGGGTGGAGTTCTCGCCCACCTTCGACAAGACGATCACGATGCTCCACGGCACGACTCACGACGTCTGCACCGACGTCGACTGATCCGCCGGACGCGGTGACCGGCGTCCCCGGTCACCGCGTCAGCCGGCCGGCGCCTCGTAGACCAGGGCCACCGCGATACCGGCCAGTCCCTCCCCGCGCCCGGTGAAGCCCAGGCCGTCGGTGGTGGCCGCGGAGACGGTCACCGGCGCGCCGACCGCCTCGGAGAGCACCCGCTGCGCCTCCTCCCGACGCGGCCCGATCTTGGGGCGGTTGCCGACGACCTGCACCGACACGTTGCCGATCTGGAAGCCGGCCGCCCGTACCCGGCGTGCGCTCTCGGTCAGCAGCGCCACCCCGGACGCGCCCGCCCACTCGGGCTGGTCCACCCCGAAGTTCGCGCCCAGGTCACCGAGACCGGCGGCGGAGAGCAGGGCGTTGCAGGCGGCGTGCGCCGCCACGTCGGCGTCGGAGTGACCGGCCAGGCCGTCCTGGTCCGGCCAGTGCAGGCCCGCGACCCAGCAGGGCCGCCCGGCCGCGAACGCGTGCACGTCGGTGCCGACAGCCACCCGAGGAACGATCATGACCAGAGGGTACGCATACGCCGGGAGAGATCTTGGTAGCAAGGGGCCCCTATCGAGGCCGTTTCGTACCAAGATCTCGAAGCCGCCGAGCGGCGCGCGTCAGGCGCCTGTGGCCAGCAGGTGTTCGGCCAGGGCCAGGTCGAACGGGCGGGTGATCTTCAGGGCCATCTCGGAGCCGGGTACGCAGGTCACCGCGCCCCCCTGCTTCTCGACCAGCCCGGCGTCGTCGGTCAGCGCGTCAGCCGCCGACCGGTGGGCGGCGACCAGCACCGACCGGCGGAAGCCCTGCGGCGTCTGCACCGCGCGCAGCGCTGACCTGTCGACGGTGCCGAGCACCCGCTCGGCCGCGTCGACCTCCTTGATCGTGTCGACCACCGGCAGCACCGGGATCACCGCGTCGTGCCCGTCGCGGACCGCCGCCGCCACCGACTCGACCAGGTGGGGCGGGGTGAGCGCGCGGGCCGCGTCGTGCACCAGGACGATCTCCGGACCGGCTGGTACGGCTGCGAGGGCGGCCGCCACCGACTCCTGGCGTTCGGCGCCACCGGGCACCACTGTCACCGGAGCGACGGGGGCGAGCAGCGCGCGTACCGCCTCGACCTCGGTCGCCGGCGCGGCCACCACGATCGTGTGCACGGAGGGGGCGGCGGCGATCCGGCGGACCGCGTGCACCAGAAGCGGCTCGCCGGCGAGCAACCGGAGCGCCTTCGGGGCGCCGGGTCCGAGGCGTACCCCGGCACCGGCCGCAGGAACGAGGACCGCGACGTCACCGCGCGGATTGAGCTGCGCGGTCACGTCGCGGTCCTCGGATTCGTTCGCTGCGGGGTGGGTAGAGGCAGAGGCGTGGATCAGGCCTCGGTCAGCACCTTGTCGAGCAGCGTCTCGGCCTCGTCCTTGGTGCTCTTCTCCGCCAGCGCGACCTCGCCGACGAGGATGTCACGAGCCTTGGCGAGCATCCGCTTCTCGCCCGCCGACAGGCCCCGCTCCCGCTCCCGGCGCCACAGGTCGCGGACGACCTCGGCCACCTTCAGCGGGTTACCGGAGGCCAGCTTCTCCAGATTCGCCTTGTAACGCCGCGACCAGTTGGTCGGCTCCTCGGTGTGCGGTGCACGGAGCACGTCGAAGACCTTGCCCAGGCCCTCTTCGCCAACCACTTCGCGCACACCCACGATCTCGGCGTTCTCGGCGGGCACCCGGACCGTCAGGTCACCCTGTGCGACCCTCAGGACGAGGTATTCCCTGGGCTCGCCCTTGATGACCCGAGTCTCGATTGCCTCGATGAGTGCGGCCCCGTGGTGGGGGTAAACAACGGTCTCGCCGACACTGAAAACCATAGGTTCGAAACCCCTTTCGCTGTGTCTAGGGTAACACGCTCAGGCACCGATGTCTCACCGCTGTCCTGACCGTTGGCGCAGCTCAGGGGCCCTGTGAGAGGTATTTCTTCAGCTTGACAGGCGGTCAAACCGATGCTTTCGACACGCTCCGTGAGGAACACGTGACAACCCGGTAACGGGTGACGGGAGCGTCCAGATCTAGGGCAATGCGCTACTTCCATGGTAGCTCCGCAACTCGGTCCGCGCCCAGGTGTGGCGTTACGGCGGCCGGTGCGGGACGCTGGTGAGGGACGTGACGTCCGCTCACCGAGACGTTCCTGGGGGTCCGATGGGCGTGCCTGACGCTGACGGCCAGGGGCCGCCGGACGGGCTGCCCGGCCTGCCCCCGGAGTGGGGCCGGGTGGTCGTACCGGACGACGCCTCGGCGCTCGCCGACGAGGCCCGGCAGGTCCGCCGGGAGCTGCGCCGCGCGCGGCAGGGCTCCGGCCGGCGTACCGGTCCGGCCCGACTCGGGCTGCCCGCGCTGATCCTGCTCGTGTCGGTGCTGGTCACGCTCGCCGGGCTGGCCGCCGTCACCTGGCCACGTGCCGGCGCGCGGTCCGGCGCGCCGACGGTGCTCCCCCGCTCCACCACCGCGCCGCAACCGGTCGGCCCGCTGCCCGCGCTGGACCTGGTCGGCGCGGACGACACGCCGGTACCGCTGCGCAGCCTGCTGCCCTCCATGATCATCCTGGTCGACGCCTGCGCCTGCGCCGAGCAGGTCGGCACCGCGGCACGCGCCGCCCCGCCCGGCGTCACGGTGGTCACCGTGACCGAGGGCCGCAGCGCCGGACCGGCGAGCGTCCCCGGGGTACGCCCGCTCGGCGACCCGGCCGGCGGGCTGCGCTCCTACCTGCACCTGTCGCCCCACCCCGGCACCGCCGCCGCGCTGCTCGTGGACCGGCAGGGCTCACTGGTCCGGGTGGTGCCGGAACTGGGCCCGCTGTCGGACTACGGCGCCGACCTGGCCCGGCTGGGCGGCTGAGCCGCCGAGGGCGAGGACGCGAGCGGGCGGCCGAGCCGCCGACGCGGGGCGCGCCACAGCGGTCAGTAGAGCGCTTCGAGCCGGGCGTCCAGCTCGGCCCGGCCGCGTACAGCGGTGAACCGCACCAGCACCGGTGCGCCCGTGCCGCCCAGCAAGGGCAGCTCCAGTCGCCCGCCGCACCGGAGGAACCGACGCGCGTCGCCGGACCCGGCACCGGAGAGCTGCACGGCGACCGCCCCGTCCCCGGAGCAGCTCACCGTCAGCCGGTAGTCGTCGCCCCGCGAGGGATTCACCTGGCGTACGACCGGCGGCCCGCCCGGCGTCAACGCGGACGTCTCCCGCCACACCACGTGCGACACCTGGAGCACATGCGAGGTGCCGTCGTCCTCGACCCGGATCACCACCGACCGGTCCGGTGCCGTGGCCGGCGCACGGAGTGCCCGGGCCGTCGGGTCGCGCCCCGGACGGGACGGCCAGGCGTCCCCGGTCGACGGGTCGACCCGCCAGGTGCGGGCGATCGGTTCCGCACTCGGGGGCGGCGCCGGCACTGCCGTGACCGCACCCGGCTCCGGTGCCGCCGACCGCCACCAGGCCGCGCCGGCCGCCAGCGCCAGAACGGTCAGGACGGCCAGCAGCACCCGCCCGTCCCGCTCCTCGGAGGCCATGACGGCAGCGTATCCGCGCGGCCCGGGCGGGGGCGAGCCGTCAACCCACCCGTTCCAGCAGCACCGCGTAGAGCGTCAGGCCCGGGCCGAACGCGAGCATCACCACCCAGCGCGGCGGTGACGGCTCCGTACGCCACAGCCGGTCCAGGATCAGCAGCACCGTCGGCGACGAGCAGTTTCCGTGCTCGGCGAGCGTCCCCCGGGACGCGGCGAGCCCGTCCGGCGGCAGCGCCAGCTCACGCTCCACCACGTTGAGGATCCGCGGCCCGCCCGGGTGCACCGCCCAGCCGTCCACGTCGGAACGCTCACACCCGTGCCGGGCCAGCAGGTCGTCGACCAGATCCTGCACGTGCCGGGAGAGGACCTGCGGCACCTTCGGCGACAGGCCCATCCGGAACCCGGTGTCGGTGACGTCCCAGGTCATGTGGTCGGCGGTGGACGTGTCGGTGACCGAGGTGACCTCGCGCAGCGCGTACCCCCGGCCGCCGGGGACGACCACGGCGGCGACCGCGGCGTCCGAGAACAGCGCGTGGGAGACGATCTGCTGGGTGTCCACCCGGGCACCCGGCGGCTGGATGTGCAGGCTGGTCAGCTCCGCGCAGAGCAGCAGCGCGGGCCGCCCCCGGGCGGTGACGAAGTCGCTCGCCGCGCCCAGCCCGGGCAGGGCCGCGTAGCAGCCCATGTGCCCGACGAACATGCGCTGGGTGCTCGGGGACATGCCCAGGTCCCGGGCGAGCAGGATGTCCAGCCCCGGGGTGGCGTACCCGGTGCACGAGCAGACGATGAACAGCCCGACGTCGGCGGCGTCCAGGCCGGCGGCGGTGAGTGCCCGGCTGACCGCCTCCTTGCCCAGCGGCAGCGCCTCGACCTGGTAGCGGCGCATGCGGCGCTCGGTCGGCCACTCCGAGACGTCCTCCAGCAGCGGATTCACCGCCGCCTGCCGCCGGGTCACGCCCGAGTTCGCGAAGATCCGCTCGGCCAGCGCCCGGGTGTTCCCCTGGAAGTGCCCCGCGAAGAAGCCCGTCCACAGCTCGTCCTGCATCGCGGCCGGCGGTTGCGCCGTACCCAGACCCGCGATCACCGGTATGCCCACGTCCCCCACCCCTCGCCCTTCACTCACTCCTCGCGCCCACCCTGGTCACAGCGCCGCCTTTCGTTCGCGACTGCGGGGCTCGCAGACCCGGCTCACTCCTCGCGCTCACCAACGAGGGAGCGCGCTGTCCCGGTCCGGGTCGCCGCCGAGTGCGGCGATGCCGAGCCAGTCGGCGCACACGTCGGACGTGGCCGGATGCAGCGAGCCGCAGCGGGCGTCCCGGTAGAGCCGCTCCAGCGGATGCCCACGCCGGGTCGCCGACGTGCCCGCCGCCTCCAGCATCGAGGCCGCCACCTCCGCGGCGGTGGTGCCCGCCAGCAGCTTGGCCCGCCACACCCAGCGGTTCGTCTCCGCGTCGCCGGGCGCCTCGTCGACCCGGCGGGCCGCCTCGGCGACCACCAGTTCGGCGGCGGCGGTGGCCGCGTCGGCCCGGCCCAGGCGCGCCCGTACGGCGGGCAGGCCAGCGAGGTTGCGCGCGTTGAGGTGCTCGGCCGCGGCGTCGATGGCGGCCCGGGCCACGCCGACGTAGACCGCCGCGTAGCTCGCCACCAGCCAGTGCGGCATGAGCTGGGCGACGACCAGGGCCAGCCCTTCGACGCCGCCGAGCAGCCGGTCGGCCGGGACCGTCACGTCCAGGTGCACGTCGTGCGAGGAGGTGGCCCGCATGCCGAGCGAGTCCCAGGTGGGCTCGACCGTGATCCCGTCCCCGGCCGGCACCAGGAACTGCGACACCACCGACTGGTCGGCGGCGCTGCGGGCGGCCACCAGGTAGCCGTCCGGGTGGCCGGCGCCGGAGCAGAACGTCTTGCTGCCCTTGATGTGCCAGCCGCCCTCGACCGGCTCGTAGACGGTGCTGAGCTGGGACAGCCGGGCGCCGGCGCCGCGTTCGCTCATCGCGACCGCGTACCAGGCGCCGTCGGCCGCCGCGCGCAGCAGCCGGTCCCGCGCCGCGAGCGCCTCGTCCGGTACGCCGAGCGCCTCGGCCAGTTCCTCGGTGACCGCGCCCAGCGCGCCGGTGACCGAGGCGTGCATGTTGAACACCAGCGCGGTCGCGCCGTTGCCCCGGGCCAGTTCGGTGGCGACCGCGGCGTACTCCGCGAAGCTCGCACCCGTACCGCCCAGCTCGGGCGGCACCATCAGGCCGAACAGCCCGGCCGCCCGCAGATCCGCGAAGTCGTCCACAGGGAACGAGCCGTCCCGGTCGTGCTCGGCCGCGCGGGCGGCCAGTCGCGGCGCCAACCGGCGGGCCGCCTCCAGCGCGTGCACAGTCATGTCGCCCCCTCCTCGCGTCCTTTACCCCGGGCGGCCCCGGCGCGGGACACGCTCAACGACACGCTGCTGGCCCGGCTGGTCGCGGTGGAGCTGGGC